>BQJH01000079.1 GCA_021604605.1 Hyphococcus sp. | reverse complement strand
GGCATTGTTGATTGCGTTGCCGCAAGCGCCGGAAGCGCGGCGGCCAGACCTAAAGGGAGATAATGCGAAAGCCGCTCGTGCAGAAATATTAGACAAGCTTGTTGTCGCGGGAAATCTCTCTCAAGTGCGAAGCAAAGAAGCGAGCGAGGCAACCGCGCCCTCGCGCCGTCACGCATTTCCGAGAATGGCATATCACACCACTCATAGACTGGCCTCGCAGTCTTCATCAGCCACGACCTATTCGACGTTGGATATTGAGTTACAAAAACAGGCGGAAGCTTTGGTGACAGGCTATGCCAAACAGTTCGATGACGCCGCCAATGTTTCCTTACTGATCATTGAGAATGATACGCGCGCCGTGCGCGCCGCGATTGGGTCTGCAGGAACAGACACCAAGGGCGGGTGGATCGATATGACCACCGCCTCGCGGTCACCGGGTTCGACGTTGAAACCCTTTATTTATGCGCTGGCGTTTGAGGAAGGGCTCGCAGGCCCGTCGACAGTGATCGACGACATGCCGCGATCTTTCGGCGACTATTCACCAGAAAATTTTGACCGTGTGTTTCGCGGGGAAGTGCGCGTGCGCGAAGCGCTGCAACATTCGTTGAATCTACCCGCTGTGGCGGCGTTAGAACGGTTTGGCGCCGCGCGGTTTTCTGCCGTGATGAAGGCGGCGGGTGTCACATTGAAAACTCCAACACGCGCGGATAATCGCCCGGGATTGGCTCTCGCCTTGGGCGGTGCAGGCATTACAGCGCAGGATATTGGCGCTCTTTATGCGGGCTTAGGAGAAGGCGGCAGTGTGCAGCCGCTCGTCTGGACGGTTGATGAGAAACCAAAGACTGAAAACGCTTATCAATTGTTCTCTGAAGATGCGGCCCAAAGGGTAAGCGCAATCCTCGCCGATGCGCCCTCTTTGGAAGGGCGTGCGCCGGCAAAACTATCGCAGACGGCGCCGCGCATCGCTTTCAAAACAGGAACTTCTTATGGCTATCGTGATGCCTGGGCGGCGGGCCATGGCGGTGGTTACACAGTCGTTGCCTGGGTAGGTCATGCAGATGGCGCGCCGCGCCCGGGAGAGACCGGGCGGAAGGCAGCCGCGCCGTTGCTGTTTGATGCATTTGATTTACTGGCGAGAACCGGCGCGCAACTGCCTGATGAGATTGATCAGCCAGAAGACGAATTTTCCGGCGCTGCACTGGTGCGGTTGAATGCGCCGCGCGCGCAAACACCGCCAGAAATTATTTTTCCAAGACCAGGTGTTGAAATTTTTGTTGATGAGTCTGATCGCGGGTTTGCGTTGGCGGCCCGTGGCGGCGCCAGAAATTATCGTTGGTATGTTAATGGAGAGGCGCTCTCGCGTGAGGAAACAAGTGGGCGCGCCGTTTGGCGACCGGCAAAAGCAGGGTTTTATGATGTAACAGTAGTTGATGCCGAGGGCCGAGCCGCAGTGTCAAAAGTCCGTGTGAGCAAAACCGGGTGAGGCGGCGCACGGTTGTAGCTGGATTGTGCAGTCTGGCGCCGTTTGGCGCGGCAGCCCAAAAACTGGTTAAACCCATCGCTATTTCAGGTCGCGGCTATACCGTTGGAGATGAGACATTTATCTTGTCTGACATTATCGCCCCGTCTCTTTATGGGTGGGCGGACAAACCAGAACCCTACGCAGAACAGGCGACCAGAATATTGCAAAGCTTTCTGTATGGCGGTGCGCCGATTGTGACCGATGAAAGCCCAAATACCCGTTGGGGTGAGCGGGTTGTTATTGCTCACCGTGTAGGCGGTAAAAAGACACTACAAGAAGAGCTTGTGGCGAGTGGCGCAACGCGGGTTTGCCCTGTGAGCAATGATAATGAGTTTATTGAACGGCTACTCACAACAGAAGAAACTGCCCGCCGCGCCATGCGTGGGTTATGGGAGTTTCCTGCTTATAGACCTCACAAAGCCTTGGAAGCGGAAAAAGCCATCGGTGCGTTCAATCTTGTGGAGGGAGTTGTCAAAAAAGCAGTTTCAACCCGTAAACGGTTTTACCTCAATTTTGGTGATGATTATAAAACAGACTTCACGGTAACCGCCTCGGCTTCATTTTATAAACGATGGGCCAAGGCGGGTTATGATCTGGCGCAATATGAGGGGCGCAAAATTCGTGTTCGTGGGTTTGTCGACATGATCAACGGCCCGATGATTGAACTCAACCATCCCCGCCAAATCGAGACCCTTAAGGATACTATCTAGGCGTCAGCGCCGGCTGCCTCTTCAGCAGCTTTTGCTTCTGCTGCTGCGACCGCTGCATTTTTAGCCGCTTTTTTCTGCAAGACACCGTCTAATTCTTCGATTGCTTTGCCAAGATCTACCTTTTTGACAGCCGCGACTTCGCGCGCCATCCGGTCGAGGGCTTGTTCAAATAACTGTCGTTCTGAGTAGCTTTGCTCTGGTTGATCGTCCGCCCGGAAAAGGTCGCGAACAACTTCAGCAACTAGTTTGATGTCGCCAGAATTAATCTTGGCGTCATATTCCTGTGCGCGGCGGCTCCACATGGTGCGCTTGATCCGAGCGCGGCCTTTGAGCGTTTCAATCGCATTCTTGATGACCTTTTCACTCGACAGAGGGCGCATGCCCGCAGTTTTTGCTTTCCCGGTCGGGACACGCAGGCGCATTTTTTCCTGATCGAAATTGATGACAAATAATTCAATCGTAATGCCGGCGACAGATTGTTTTTCGAGGGAGACGATCTCGCCGACACCGTGCGCTGGATAAACGATCTGATCTTTGACCTTGTAATCCTGCTTGGCCGACGTAGACGCCTGGGCGTCTTCCGATGCTTTCGCGTCTGCTTGCGGCGCTTCTTTTACAGGGATAGCAGTCGGGACAGGGATTGAGGCGGCAACGGTTTTCCGGCGCGGCGCCTGGCCAACATTGGCTTTTTTTCTAGGCTTGGGTTTCGGAGCGAGCGCTGCTTTTGCGGTTTTTTTCGTCGCTTTCTTGGCGGCAGCTTTTGTCGGGGCCTTTTTTGCAGTTGTCTTCTTTACTTTCGCCGTTGTTGCCTTGGTCGCCTTTTTAGCAGCCGCTTTTTTAGGAGCTGCTTTCTTTGGCGCCGCCTTTTTCGTTACTGTTTTCTTGGTTGTGGTCTTTTTCCCAGTTGTTTTCTTAGCTGCGGCCTTTACTGGCGCCTTTTTCTTGGTTGTCGTCTTTTTAGCTGGCGCGGCTTTCTTTGTGGCTGTTTTCTTTGTCGCCGTCTTAGCCTTTACGGATTTCTTGGCGGTCTTTTTCTTGGCTGTCTTTTTTGCTTTCGTGGTCTTCTTCGTCGCCATAATCAATTCTCTCTGTCTCGCCAGATCGTAAAGCACTGGCCGTTGGGATGGGCTGGGCAAGCCCTGAGTTCACTAAAATATCCGAACAAAGCGATACCGCTTTATTGCGGCGATATTGCTATGCAAAAGAGGCTTTAGGGTGTGTTTCTTGGCTTTTCATACATTTGGTAGGTTGTATGAATGGCAATTTTTTCAGTGTCTTAGTTAGTTTCCTTAAAGCGTCTAGCGCACATTCTGCGCGGCGCCAAATTCCGAATTCATCTAAGAGTATAGCATAAAATTTCAAGTTTCGCCACGCCTTTTGGTCAGCGGGTGGGCGCACTTGAATTGCCAATAATAGAAGTTCTAAGGGTTAGGAGCCTTCGCCGGGCTTGTCGCTGAAATATTTCTCCAGCTTGCCTTTTTCTTCCACCAGCTTGTCGGCGTCTGGCATCGGGTCAATTTTGACCGTGATATTGGGCCATTCAGAAGCATATTTTGTGTTCAATTCCAGCCATTTGTCCGCTTCGCCTTCGGTGTCGGGGATAATGGCTTCGGCCGGGCATTCAGGTTCGCAAACACCACAGTCGATGCATTCATCAGGATGAATGACGAGCATGTTTTCGCCCTCGTAGAAACAATCGACAGGGCAGACTTCAACGCAGTCAGTATATTTGCACTTAATGCATGCGTCTGTAACCACATAGGTCATTTTGTAGGGCGCTCCTTGGCCTTGAAACTAAAGTCGTTTTTACCGGCTCGAGGCTCCGACGCAAGCACTGAAAGCGATAGAATTTCTCAATTCAGACCCAGGCGGGCCGTCACTCGGGCGCGCGCTGCCCCACTTTCACGGTCTTCAACGTAAATAAGCCCGCAAATCCGGCGGATGAGGGTGTCTTCAAAAGGGTCCCGCTCACCGTCCGAAAGGACAATTTCCCAGAGCTCCTCGATGAAGGCGATTTTTTCCTCCTGGCTCATGTCTTTGGCTATCCGTGTGAAGCGCTGAATATCAAGCGCCTCTTTTTGAGAAGCCTCGCCCTCTGCTCGCAATGCAGCAGAGGCTTCCGGAGTGAGTGAGAACTTTGCGCCAAGGGTTCTGTCGATGATGGATTTTTCTTTCTCATCATACTGTTCATCTGCGCGCGCCGCTTCTACCAGGAGGGAAGCAACGGCAATTTGCATCGGATCAGTTTGCTGCTCGCTTTGTTGGTCATGTGCTTTATCGTTTGGTGATTTTTTAGAAAATAGTTTTTTGAACATCGTTAACACTGCTTTCTTCAAAATACTTTGGGGTCGTGGCCCGTTGATTGGGCTTAGTTCGGTTTTATAGCGTCAAGCTCGCGCCGGTCTTTCTTGGTTGGACGGCCGGCCCCTTTATCGCGCACAAAAGGAGGAACAATGCGCTCGGCTTTCGGTTGGTGCGGCGGAGATTGATCTGCATATAGTGCTTGCGCTTCGCTCGCGGGTCCGCGCCGGTCTGCACATTTTAAAATTTCGATAATGCGTAGTTGGTCTGCGCGGGTGAAGACCAGAACATCCCGTTCGCGAACGGTAGTGCTTGGCTTTTCCACACGGATAGTCTGATCATTTCGGGTAATACGCACATGACCATCCTGAACGAATTTTGCGGCAAGGGTCCTGGTTTTGAAAAATCGTGCGCACCACAACCACCGATCAATCCGTTGAGAGGTTGGCGCCGCACTCGTTTCGCTCATTCAGCCTTCTCGCGAGCCTTTGACTTTTTTTTATTTTTCGTATCGCCCAATTGAGACTTCAAATCCGCCAGCACGGCAAAAGGTGAATTGGGATCGGCGACTTTGCGATGTCGTGGCGTATGCATTGGTCCTTGATGTTTTGGACCCCCTTGGTGTTTTGAACCCTTACGCTTTGCTCCTGGGCGACCAGGCTTACCGCCCTCAGGTTTTTTACCTTTGCGCTCGTCCGACTTGCGAGTCTGCTTATTGGCGGGCTTCGGCTTCTGGAATGTTTTACGCGGCGCCGGGCGCCATAAAGCAATCTCGATTTCTTCTACCGGCGCCGATTGCTCAGATGCAGGCCCATTATCTTGCTGAGCCGTTTCAGAAACTTGAGTATCAGCAGATGGATTTGTTTCGGCCGGAGGAGTGTCTAGAGTATCAGCAATGACCACCACGGGCGTCTGTTCTGCATTATCAGTTGACGACTCCGAAGGGGATTGCTCAGGCTTTGCCTGATTTTCGCTAGATGTTTCAGCTTGTGCTTCGGAGGCTGCTTCGCTCGATGCTATATCCGGAACTGTGTCTGGTGCGGCTTCTGGCGAAGTTTCCGTCACTGACAAAGTTGGCCCAAAAATCGGTTCAGAAGCTGGTTTAGAATCTGGCGTCGGCTCAATTTTTTTCTTTACTGTTGTCTTGCGTAAGCCGAGCGATCGCATGATCGCTTCAAAGTCTTCCCCTGAACACCCGACCAGTGACATCATCTGCGGTGTCGCCGGGAAGCCTTCGCGCATGTTGGCCTCATTGCGCGCTGTACGGATGAGGCCCGCCAGCCTTTCCAACATGTCAATTCTGATGGCGCGCTTGCCAGATGGGCGATAACCGGCGGCATAATAATATGAGTGAGGCAGGTTTTCGTTCATCTCCAGAGAAACGAGCCCGGCTTTTGGCGGGGGTGTTTGTTCTGGTTTCCGGTCGCTCCATAACGTCCATAAGAGAACCAGAAGTTGCGCGGGGGCAGGCTTTAAAAGAGATGGGACGAAAAGTGTGTATTCGCCGAACCGCATACCGGTCTTGCGCAGCTTACCGCGCTCTGCCTGATCGATTTGTTTTAACTCTTCACCAAACTGTGTGCGCGAAGTAGCGCCAAAATTTTCAACCAGGCGATAAGCGACGCCTTTGGTGACGCCTTTCAGGCCTGTTTCACCTTCAGAATTCGCAGCGGTTTGCAACGCAATCAACGGCCCTAACAGGGCTTCAATTTTTGCGGCGACAAAGTCTTTGAGACGATCTTCAACGCGCCCGCGCATATTGGGCGTAATGGACTCAAGCCCGGAGATGACGACTTCAGGGCGCAGTGGTGTCGGCCCTTTTTGCAGTTTTGCTACCTCGGCCGTGCGCCAACGAATAACGCCATTGCTTTCCAGTGACAGCTCATCTGCAGGCGCATTCGCAAGCGCAGCAGAACGGGCGGCGAGAACCGGCCTTAATGCCTTCTCTCCGGCAGCGCGCAAAGATTTTGCCTCGGCGCCGCTGGCGCGGGGGTCGATAATAAACTCAAACCCTAAAAGGCGGCCGACAAATTGGCCTTCCACAATCACTTCTCCGTCGTCATTGACGCCCGCTAAAAGCGGCTCGTCATCTTTAAGTCGTTTGAGCAACACGGATGTGCGCCGGTCGACAAATCTTTGTGTCAGTCGTTCATGTAACGCGTCCGACAATTTGTCTTCTATAGCGCGCGTGCGCTCTTGCCAATAAGGCGCGTTTTGAAGCCATTGAACGCGGTGGCTGAGATATGTCCAGGTGCGAATATGAGATATGCGCGTAGAAATAATGTCGATATCGCCATCAACCCGGTCAAGGCGTGTGACTTGCGGCTCTAACCACGCGTCTGCGATATGCCCATCGCGCATGAGCATTACATACAGATCAGTTAACATCCGGGCATGTTGATCCATTGCGACTTTGCGGAAATCTGGCGTTTGGCAAATATCCCACAGAGTTGAGAGCGCCGCGCCGCCTTGCGCCATATCGCGAACTTCATCGCGTTGGAGAAGCCGGTGCAGAGCGTCTTCATCATCTTCCCGGCGTGATCGAACGAATTCCCGTCTTGGCGCCGGGCGCTCCAGCGACTTTAATAAGGCAGGCACAGAAGACAGGTCGATCACTTCTGAACGCCACTGCAAAGCTGCAACCGGCTCAAAGGCATGTTCTTCAATCGCCATGACGATATCTTCGTCCAAGGGTCCGCAATCAGCTGTGACGCCGAAAGTACCATCGCGAATATGTCTTCCTGCACGCCCGGCAATTTGCGCCATTTCCGGCGGGGTCAAATTACGAGGGCTTCGTCCGTCAAATTTTCGGCTGGCGGCAAATGCAACATGATCGATGTCCATGTTGAGCCCCATGCCGATAGCGTCTGTTGCAACGAGAAAATCAACTTCGCCGGATTGGTAGAGCTCTGCTTGTGCGTTGCGGGTGCGTGGCGACAGCGCGCCAAGGACAACAGCAGCGCCGCCTCTTTGACGGCGAATGAGTTCAGCGATGGCGTAAACCGTGTCGGTAGAGAAGGCGACAATTGCGCTGCGCCGGGGCAGGCGAGTGACTTTCTTCGGGCCGGTATAGGAAAGCTGTGAAAAGCGCTCGCGGGTCAAGAATTGGATGTTTTTAAACAAGCGCGCGAGCACAGGGCGCATTGTGTCAGCGCCGAGAAACAAAGTTTCCGAAGATCCGCGCGCGTGCAGGATACGCGAAGTAAAAATACGCCCGCGTTCAGGGTCGGCAGCGAGCTGGACTTCATCGATTGCTAAAAACTCGACCTGGCGCTCCAGAGGCATGGCCTCAACTGTGGCGACCCAGTAGCGGGCGTTAGGGGGGATGATTTTTTCTTCGCCCGTGACGAGCGCCACTTCACGTTCACCGCGTAGTTTGACGATCCTGTCGTAAATTTCCCGAGCCAGAAGTCGCAAGGGCAGGCCGATCATGCCGCTTTGGTGGGCGAGCATGCGCTCCAACGCGTAGTGAGTTTTCCCTGTATTCGTTGGTCCGAGGACTGCTGTAACGCGCCCACCGCCGCTTGGGGAAAAATCATCGAATGAAAATGAGTGGGACACGAGGAGGAAGAGAGGCTTTCAATCGCCGGGCTGGTTACACTGAGCGCAAAGCAGCGTGGTCTGCGCGTTCTGCTAAGGATATATGTGTTTGAGAGGAAATCTCAACCGACAGGAAGGGGCGAATGGAAATAGCTTGTTTTAAGCAACTTCTTGTTTCTGTGCGCCCCTTTTAGTTGCAGTGTCAGTATTTGTTCCCAGCCATTTTTCTAGTATCGATGTAATCTGCTCCCTTCGGACAGGTTTTGGGAGATAATCATCCATGCCGCTTTCAACACTCTCAATGCGCGCGCTGTCAAAGGCATGGGCGGTCAAACAAATTATTGGCGTACGCTTTAAATGTTCAGCGGCTTCATAGCCTCTGATTTTTCGCGACGCTGCATAACCATCCAATTCCGGCATTGATATATCCATGAGCACGATATCAAAATTGTTATTCTCAAACGCGCTCACCGCTTCGACCCCATTATTAGCAAAGGTCAATTGATAGGCTGTTTGATCGATCATCGACTTCAAGACCATTTGATTGATCTCATTGTCCTCAGCGGCAAGGATGTGAGGTAAGGTAGTTGTCTCAGTATCGCTTTTTGAGTTTTCAGAGACATTTGTAGTGGTTGATTTCTCTGTTGATGTTTTTTTGGACAAATCTAATGCAGGTTGTGTGTCTTGCGGCGCTGCTGCGATTGGCAACTTCACCTTAAACGTAAACACGGACCCCTTGCCGTAAATTGACGAAGCTGAAACACGCCCTCCCATAGCGGTTGCCAGTTCACGAGAGATTGCGAGGCCGAGACCAGCGCCGTCGAAACGGCGCGTGCTGGAGTTTTCAACTTGCTCGAATTTCTTAAATACGTCACTGATTTTATCGACAGGAATGCCAATACCTGTGTCGGATACAGAGAATGTTAAGTCGCAATGATCGTCAATCGTCTCTCCGGAAATCGTCAGCTTGATGTGCCCGACTTCAGTGAATTTCAATGCGTTGCCGATGAAGTTCACCAATATTTGTCGAACCCGACCAGCGTCACCTTTAAGGCTTACGGGTAATGAGGGTGCGCAAACAACCTGAAAATCAAGTTGCTGTTGATGGGCGCGCAGCTTGAACAACGCCTCAATTTGATCGGTGAGTTCACTCAGCAGGAAGGGCTGTTTGTTTAAACTTAAATGCCCGGCTTCGATTTTTGAAAGGTCAAGAATATCATTGATGATATCCAACAAGGCGCCGCCCGAAGCTGAAATCGTGTTGGCGTAGACCTTTTGATCATCGCTTAAATCGCTATTCTCCAGAAGTTCCGCCATGCCGAGAATACCATTCATTGGTGTACGGATTTCATGGCTCATATTCGCGAGAAAGGCAGATTTCGCTGTATTTGCAGCTTCTGCCTCTTTGCGCGCCTCCGAAAGCTTAACTGCGGCATGCTCCATTTCGCGTTGAAAAATTGCAGCGCCTGTCGTCATCATGACAAGGGTCAAAGAGAGGCCAATGACAAGCCAGGCTGAAATTGTTTCCGGTGTAATTTCATAAACGCTTGGCGGCACGACCGATTGGCGCGCGTAAATCAACTGATAGGTAGCAAGAACGAGAACAGCGCTAGCAATACCTTCGCGCCAGCCTAAGAATAGTGTTGCCATCATGACCCATGCGAGCATGAAGAAATTTGCATGAGAAATCATACCGCCTGCTATCAATGGGATTGAGACCATTGCGGCGAATGAGAATGCCAGGAAAAAGATACCGACAGGGCGGAATTTTTGGGTCACAGCTAAGAGTACTGGGCAAACCAAAAAGATCAGCGGCGCAATAATCGCAATCAGAGTTTGGGTTGGATAAAGCGCCATCGCTTCTTCAAAGTTACGAAACCCAGAAGCAGATCCGGTAATGGCGGCGCAAAAGCTAATGACAAGGAGGCAGCGCTTGCGCGCGGCTTCCAGATAATCACCATCCTCCACAGGCGGCCAGAAAAAGCGTGAAAGGCCGTTAAGCAACATCGTTGGGCGTCTCCATGCGCCCATTTTAAGCAGAAGAGTCTTAGAGATTGTTTACCTTGATATATCTGGATTTTCCGGGCTTATAGCGATGTTAAGAAGGAATTAAGAATTGCCCGTCCTTACCGATCGGGGAATGCTTGACGATAGCGGCTGTCTCGGTTACAGGACGCGGCTTATTTTCGAGATTTAACAAGGCCCGCGCCGGTTTCCGCGTCGAGGGCGAAGAACCAAGGTTAAGACAGATGGCGCGCCGCTGTGAATTATCGGGCACAGGCCCTCAGACTGGTAATAATGTGTCTCACGCGAAAAACCGCACAAAACGGCGGTTTTTGCCGAATTTGTGCAATGTGACGCTGCATTCAGACAAACTTGGCCAAGGGTTCAAATTCAAGGTGTCAGCCTCAACCTTGCGCACTGTCGATCATGTCGGCGGTCTAGATGTCTTTTTAGACAAAGCTGATGACGCCAAGCTTTCAACGAACGCCTTGAAAGTGAAGCGCAAACTGGCCAAAGCTTCCTAATAGGGCGAATCTCCGCCCTTATGGCCCATTGGCCGCGAATTAGGGACGGACGTCATGGAAGCCGCTGTCGAAAAGCGACAACCACGAGAAACGGCATTACAGCGTCTCATGCGTCACAGCGGAGAGCTGGCGACGTCATTTAGCCGTATGGTCATGCTGGCCGCCATTTTGACGCCTATACTTTTGGCTTCATTTTTAACCGCTGATCTACCGATGCGTAGTTTTGACGGCCTTTTTGGGGGTGACCCGGTTCTCAGGCCCTCTAACTGGTTGTCCTGGGGCGGGTTTATTGTCGCTTTTGCTCCTTTGATCACGATCCTGATCTCGCGAAAATATGGCGGTGATGAAGCGTCCCGGGCCGTCACAGCCTCATGGGGGATCGCAGCGATCATCGTATTTGCAGAGCTTTCTTATCTAGCGCCGGTGCTCGATGCGACGGATATGCCGACCGTGCGGTTTACAGTGGCGTTTGTCGCTAGCGC
>BQJH01000078.1 GCA_021604605.1 Hyphococcus sp. | reverse complement strand
CGCCGCTGGTCAACGCTTGCTCTGTAATCTCGTGACCTTTTGCCTTCAGCCCGGCGATAATTTGCGCGTCAAACTTACCACTCTCCAGCAATGGCGTCCCACGGGGGTATACAGCATTTGCCAGCTCAATCGCTTCTTGTGGCGACATCCCCCAATCGATCATGGCGATGAGTGTTTTGACGACATAGCCGATGATCGCTGGCCCGCCCGGCGACCCAAGAGCGCCCCACAAGTCACCCTCTTCATCAAAAACAATGACCGGGCTCATTGAACTGCGTGGACGTTTATACGGCGCCACCGCATTGGCGACAGGCTTGCCATCGCGCACCGGCAGAAACGAGAAATCTGTGAGCTGATTGTTTAAAATCATGCCTCCCGCCATCAGGTGACTGCCAAAAGCAAATTCAACCGTTGTCGTCATAGAAACAACACGCCCCTCACCATCAACAATTACAAAATGACTGGTCGATGGCGGTTCCGGCGACGCATCTACGCCGAACTTTTGCCATTTCCCGGCGGACCCATCATTTTCAAACTGTGAAGGGTCACCGGCCTCCACGCCCACGGCTGCTTTTGACGGATCAATCAATCCGGCTCGCGCTTTCAGATAAGCCGGGTTCAACAACCCGGAAATCACATCCGCCGTGGAAAGCCCGTCTTCGCCTCCCAGCATGCTGTTATCAGCGAGATATTGATTGCGGTCCGCATAAGCCAAACGGCTTGCTTCAAACAATAGGTGCAACGCTTCAATCGAATGAGCGCCAGCCCCAGCCAGATCAAACCCTTCCAACATGGCCAGCATCTGAATGACCGTCACGCCGCCGGAACTAGGCGGCGCCATGGAACAAACCTGATGCGCGCGGTAAAAACTGCACACAGGTTCCAGTTTTTCCGGCTGATAACGAGCCAGATCATCGAGTGTCATACCGCCGGGGTTTGGCGCAGAATTCACCGCCTCAACAATCGCCTCTGCAATCGCGCCCGTATAAAATGCGTCAGCGCCACCCTCGGCAATCGTCTTCAAGGTTTGCGCATAGGCTGGGTTTTTAAGAACATGCCCAACCGGATAGGGCTGGCTGTCTTCTCCATAAAAATAGGCGCCAGCTTCGGGCAGTTGCTTCAACTTAGGGATACGGTCAAGCAACCCGAAAAGCCGTGGTGAGATTTCAAAGCCCTCCTCTGACAGTTCGATTGCCGGTGCGTAGAGGTCCGCCCATGGCAATTGCCCATGCTCTTTATGGGCCAAATCGAGCATGCGCACGGCGCCCGGCACACCGACAGACAAGCCGCCGACGACAGCATCATAAAATTTCATCGGCTCCCCGCTCTCAGTCAGGAAGCGGTCAGGCGTTGCTGACCCCGGCGCCGTCTCGCGGCCATTGTAAGTTTCCAATGAGCCCGTCGCCGGATCATAGTGAAGCATGAAAGCGCCGCCGCCGAGACCAGAAGATTGCGGCTCCACCAGGCCGAGCACAGCCTGGGTCGCAATCGCCGCATCAACCGCAGAACCGCCACGACGCAATATTGCGGCTCCCGCCTCCACCGCATGAGGATTGGCGGCGGCAATGAACCAGCGCTTTTCTTCAGACTTCGCTTTTGGCGTTTCTATTGTCGCCTCCGCAGACGGCTTCTCGGCCATTACCGCAGCATCACGCGAGGCGTCCTCTGTCTTGCGCTCACAGCCAACCAAAAAAGCCAACCCAGCTATCACCCCCGCCATCAACCACAAAATTCTCATGGAACGCCCCAATCATTAGCTCAGACATTAACTCAGATTGGCATTCTTACGCGGTTCGTCTGGCGCTTTCGACCCCGCAAAGCCGGATTTTACGGAGATCAGGCAACAATGTGATGATATCAGTTTCCGCGCTTGCATTTCATCGCGCCTTGGGGTTAAACCCCGCTTCTCCTCGCCTAAACAGGGGGAGACGCGCACCCGTAGCTCAGCTGGATAGAGCACGTGACTACGAATCACGGGGTCAGAGGTTCGAATCCTTTCGGGTGCGCCATTTCTTTCCCAAGCAATCCCGCCTATGGAACCTCGGTTGCAACAAACTCGAGTATCATGACGGACGCATATTTAAACCGGCGCACTTTCGCGATTATCTCTCACCCGGATGCGGGTAAGACCACGCTGACCGAGAAGCTGCTGTTTGCCAGCGGCGCGATCCGGCTTGCCGGTGAGGTCAAAGCGCGCGGTGAGCGCCGCCGGGCGCGGTCAGACTGGTTGGCGATTGAGCAAAAGCGCGGCATCTCGGTCACGACTTCGGCGATGACGTTTGAACATGACAGCGTGATGTTCAACCTGCTCGACACGCCCGGCCACGAAGATTTTTCCGAAGACACGTATCGCACCCTCACCGCTGTCGATAGCGCCATCATGGTCATCGATGCAGCAAAAGGCATCGAGACGCAGACCCGCAAGCTGTTTGAAGTGTGCCGATTGCGCGACATCCCGATCATGACCTTCGTCAACAAAGTCGACCGGGAAGGCCGCGACCCGTTCGAACTGCTTGATGAAGTCGCCGATCAACTGGCGCTTGATGTCAGCCCGCAGGTTTGGCCGCTCGGGACCGGCGGACAGTTTAAAGGGTGCTATGACATCTCTCATGACCGGCTTTTGCTGGAAGGCGACGATGACGCCGCCCACTACGACACGGCTATCAAGCTGGATGGCCCGAACGACCCACGCCTTGATGAAATTATTGGCGCTGATGAGGCCGCAGAAGGTCGCGACATGATGCAGCTTGCGCGCGAGGGCTATGCGCCCTTTGACAAGCAGGCATTTCGTGACGGCGCCTTAACCCCGGTTTATTTCGGCAGCGCCTTGAAAGAGTTTAGCGTCGCGGAGTTGCTGCGCGACATTGGCCAATATGCGCCGCCGCCAGGCGGTCAGGCCGCTGGCGAAAAAACGATTCAACCAGATGATAAAGACGTTTCTGGTTTTGTCTTTAAAGTGCAAGCGAACATGGATCCGAACCACCGCGACCGTATTGCGTTCGTTCGGATGTGTTCCGGCACATTCAAACGCGGCATGAAGCTGAAAGTCACGCGCACGGGCAAAGCCCTCGCCGTTAATAATCCGATCTTTTTTATGGCGCAGGATCGTCAGCTTGCAGAGCAAGCCGTTGCCGGTGACATTGTCGGCATCCCCAATCACGGCGCGCTCGGGGTTGGCGACACGTTGACTGAAAAAGACGGCCTTCAATATTCCGGCCTGCCCGACTTTGCACCGGAGATCATTCGCAGAGTACGGCTCAACGATCCCTTAAAATCGAAACAGATGAAACGCGCCATGACAGCGCTGGCAGAAGAAGGCGCCAGCCAGATATTCACACCTGTTTTAGGGGCGGACTTTTATGTCGGCGTCGTCGGTTCACTTCAGCTTGATGTCATTGAAGCGCGATTGATCGCAGAATATGGCGTTGCAGCAACGCTCGAAGTTTGTGGCTTTGAAACGGTGCGCTGGGTGACCAGTGATGACGCCGATGCTGTTAAAGATTTCGTCTCAAAAAATCAGGGCGCCGTCGCTCATGACCGATATGGCGCGCCGGTGTTACTCGCTCGATCGCAGTGGGAAGCCGGATACGCCGAAGAGAAAAACCCGTCTGTGAAGTTCCTGAAAACCCGCGAACGGGTTTGATCCCTCCCGCGATCAGACGTTTCCCCAATGCGATGAATTGAGCATGAAGCCTTTTGTTTTGTGCTAAGCTCCCAACAGATGAAAGTGGGAGCGCGACTATGTCAAATGACCAATTTGATCACGACCCTGAAGGCGAACGCCTGCCGATCCGCATCGATACGACATCAAATGGCGAGTTCTCTCCGGTCGCCCTCACCCCGCGCAATATCGCCGCCAATGAACTCGCCCATGAATGGGCAAGTGAAAACGCAAAGCGCAAAGGCGTTCCTCGTCGCGATTTTATGATCTCAGCCTGTGGCGCCGCTTCCACTTTGCTAGCCGTCAATCATGCCAACGCCCACGCTAACGCCATGGGCGAACGCTCAGTTATAAAAAATGGCGGCGCGTTCGACATCCCCGCTGAGGCGGCGCTGGATACGGACGCGGCTCTGGAAGCGCTGAGTGGCAATGAATTTATTTTCGATGTGCAGGGTCATTATGTAAATCCGGCGGGCGACTGGCTGAAAAACAATCCCGCCGCAGGAAATAACTATCGTTGGGTGCAAAAGACCTGCGTGCAAAATGCGCCGACAGACAATCTTGATTACCTTCAATGCTTACGCGCGGAAGAGTTCATCAAAGATGTTTTCCTCGATAGTGATACGGACATGATGGTGTTGTCGTTTGTACCGTCGAAGCGCGACGCAGAACCCATTACCATTGAAGAAGCGGACGCGACGCGCCGGATCGTTGATGCCATGGAAGGCGATCATCGATTAATGTTGCATGGGCGGGTCAACCCGAACCAACCCGGCGACCTTGAAGACATGGACCGGCTCGCCGCCGACTTTCCCATCGCCGCATGGAAAACCTATACTCAATGGGGCCCGGACGGGAACGGCTTTTTCATGACCGACGATGCTGGCGAAGCGATGATCGAAAAGGCGCGCGGCTTAGGCATCAAGAATATCTGCATCCACAAAGGCATCGCCTTTGGGCCAAAGTCTTTTGAACATAGTCTGTGCTCGGACATTGGCGAGGCGGCAAAACGTCATCCGGATATCAATTTTATCCTTTATCATTCCGGTTTTGACATCCCGACCCCGGAAGAGGCGTTTACGCCCGGTCAGGGCAAAGACCGGGGCATGGATGTATTGTGCCAGTCACTTATTGACGCTGGCGTAAAGCCGGGCTCCAACGTCTATGCAGAACTTGGGTCTACATGGCGGTTTTTGATGCGCGACCCAGATATGGCGGCTCACGCGCTTGGCAAGCTCATCACTTATTGCGGGCCGGATAATGTTCTTTGGGGAACAGATTCCATCTGGTACGGTTCTCCACAAGACCAAATCCAGGCCTTCCGCACTTTCCAGATATCAAAAGAATATCAGGAACGATTTGGCTATCCTGAAATGACGCCGAAATTGCGCGCCAAAATCTTTGGCCTTAACGCCATGAAGCCCTACGGCATCTCAATTGAAGAAGCGAAAAAACACGCCGCGTCTGACGCTCTCAGCAACCGCAAACATGCTTATCTGGAGCGACCCAACCCAAGCTTTACGACATACGGCCCTAAGACACGACGCGAGTTTTTAAACTTCAAGGCGCTTGGCGGATAACACGCCTCCCCAACAGGCGGCGCTGATATCGCAAACTGTCAATTACCTTCACATAGTCTTGCGCCCTACCTTTGCGAGGCGCGACCAAATGGGCATTTGAAAATTACGACTTGAGCGCCAACATAACTATTATCTACTAAAACAAGAGGAAGAAACTAATGGCGCATACCCCTCATGAATTGGCAATGGATTTTCCAGAATACGCAGATAAAATTCACGATTTGAAAATGAAAGACGCACACTTCTCTCGTCTCGCGGAAGAATATCATGCAATCAACCGGGAGGTGCATCGCTTCGAAACCGGAATTGAGCCGGCCAGCCAATCACGAGAAGAAGAGGCGAGGAAAACGCGCATGCGGCTGAAAGACGAAATCGCCGCGATGCTCGCGAAAGCCTAACAACTCTAGTCTCCTCGAGCTTTTGCAATGCAATATGCATGCGCTTGTGTATTTGGCCCGCGAACCCGCATAAGGTTCGTCGGCTGAATAAGGAGAGCAGACATGGTTTGGTTGAAAAGAAACTTCTTGTGGATATTTTATTTCAGCTTTGTCGGCCTTGCGATAATCTTCCACAAAGGTGAACCCCTTTTTTTTACCGATGGCCCCTACGCCATCGGCAAGCCAATTGTCTGGCTTATCTTTCTTGGGTTTCTCGCCTACTCGATTTACTGCAGCTCAAAAGACAGCTTCATCAAAGCCCTGCCGCGTATTAACAAGGAAATCTGGGTGCGCCAGATCGGCCTTGACCTTTACATCGGCGTGGCCATGGCGGCATTTCTTATCTATTTGAATGAAGGCTCGTTGTTGTTCGTCGCGCTATGGTTCTTGCCGATCCTGGTATTCGCTAATCTTGCCGTCCTGCTCTATGTAGCCCTGAACTACGGCTCTATCGTCGCGCACTTTACGGGGTAGGCGTCTCAGCTTCTGCTTCGTCATCGAGCCTTGACAACGCCTCACGCGCGGCGTTCGCATATCCGCTGTAGTTTACTTGTTCAGCAGCTTTCAGACCAACCTGATAAGCCATCCGAGCCTTACCTGGCTGATCAAGCTCAACATACATATCCCCTAACGTTACGCTAATGCGCGCTTTGCCTACAGGAGAATTAATCCGACTTGAGACCAAGAGGCCGTAAAGTAAAGGCGCCAAGGCTTCCTCTGCGCGGTCAGCCTGCACCAATGTTGAACCGAGCGTTTGCGCAGCAAACATAGCCGCATCAATAGCGCCCGCCTCAACGCGGCAACTTAAAGAGTTTTCAAAATGCGGTATGGCTTCTTCATATTCATTTCGAACATAATAGATATAACCAACGTGACGGCCATATTCGCCGCAGAACAGTTTTCGTGCGCCGCCCTCTTTATCCAAGACCAAGGACTGATCATACAACTCACTAGCCGTCGCCAATTCAGTCTCGGGATCGTTTGCGCGGCGCTGAAAATGGATCAGCCCAAGACGATGAACTGCATCGGCTTGACCATGTTTATCGCCGAGCGCTTCAAACATTGTGATGGCGTCTTTAGTCGCAGCTTCAGCCAACGAAAATTTCCGCTCGGACATTTCCGCCCGGTAGTGATAATCTGCCCTCGCCAAAGTCACTGCGGCTAGCGAGGCGCCGCCAATGCGCACCGCATAAGCCTCAGCCTGATCAAGCGCCTCACGCGCCGCGGTTACGGGCCGCGTGTTTTGATGCAACCCAATCCGATCCTCGATCTTCGCAAGCTCAACCAAAAGATCTACGCGCTCGGTAGGTTCAAGAGTACATTCTAAAATGCCCGTCGCTGCTTCGTGCGCGTCGTCCACGTCACCAGCAAGGCGCAGATCAGTAATGGTTTCAAGATAGTTTTGAGGAAGGTCGCAAAAAGCATTCGCCTGTAAAGGCGCTGTTAGAGCAGCGGCAATGAACGTAATAATTGGCACACAAGAACGTTAGCAGATATCGCTCTCACGCGCAAAGCGACTAGAGATTGCTGACCTTAAGCGTCTTGAATCTTGCGGGCGCGTATTCGTGCGCGAACGAACGTGATCGGGGTCACAAGCGTGCGTAAAATGGCTAGCACAAATGCTAATCCATAAAGTCGGATGCCTGAAAGAAAAACGTCGGCATCCGGACTGGCCGAAACCAATTGCTCAGCGATGATCGCTTCTTTGATTGGCGCCAGATTATCCGACCCGATAAAAAACAGAAAATACCCGATCGAACCCGCAACCCCCTCGCGCAGAAAGGCTGTGCCGGCTTCCACCGCACCGTAATTGCCAAACAGATTTTCCTGAACTTCTACGGAGGTCGCCGCATAACTTGCCCCCAACAGCCCAAAGATGACGACGAACATCACGACCCGCGCCGCATAGGCGCCCGACAATAGCGCAACGGTCTGACCGGGCCGCAAGCGGGAAATCAGTGACGCGCGTTTCAGATCGTCATCTTCAACTTTCGGAATAAGGTCGGGGAAAGTCCGGCCGAAGATCTGTATGATCTTTGCGATCAAATCGGCCAGCACGATAGCCAGCACCGTCAAGAACAAGATTGATGAAATGCTGAGATCAGCAATCAGCATGTTGATGGTGTCCGACCAACCAAAATACGCAACGATAGCGATGAGGATGATAGCTGACACGGACCCTTCTATCATCCGGCGAATAAGCTTGATGATCGCTAGCATAGTATTTTCCCCAACTACCCCACAGGCCCGATATGCTATCGTTCCTAACCGATAGGCTCAACACTTGGTTGCAGGATTATAGTTCCTAAGGTTCGCAAAAAATGGCTGTAGAAAATGAAAATGTATAGAATAAGGCCAAGGATAGTGAATTCTGTCTCATAGACCAGCTACTATGGCTAAAACTTTTTTGGGCTGACATTCAAAAATATGGGAAGCAATAGAATATGAAAAAAATTATATTGGTAGTCACTATAGGATTTTTCTTCCTTGGGGTTGCGAATGCGCAGCAACGCTCATCGCAGATTACAGGGTGGGTTTTTGATACGCTGAACCCTTATTCAAGTGACGATGAAAGCAACCCTGAAAAAATTTTAGCGGGATACAAGAAAGCCGCTGAAATAATAGAATCCGTGCTCGAGACCGACGAGCCGGAACAAGTAGCTAACCGACACATGTCAGAGGGCAAGTTTGGCTTGATTGCAGCTTACCCTTTCGGAGTAGTTCATTTTCCTGGCATTAGCTGCGCTGTCGCGTTCCCAGAATCGACGGATCTTATTGCGGCAGGATTTGATTATAGCGACTATATCATCGGGGACGAACAAACACGTTTAACATCATCCTTATACACCTATTCTTCGCGTTATAATCAGGCAATTATCAAAAGCTCAGCTACACCCTTTTTCGATGTTTGCAGAGTCGCAAAAGAAGGAGATGAACCCGCTGCGATTGGAAGGCCCTATCGAATTGTACCTCCAGCCCCTGACAAAGAAAAGTATGACAGGAGCAATCCGGACATCCCGGCTTCATCTCAACCTGATATGGGCACGCCCAAAAATTTAACTCTGCACCAAGCAGCTCGCTTCGGTAATATAAAACGGATCAAGACGTTTTTAAAAAGCGGTGTAAATATTGATTCTATAGATGGATTTGGGATGACTGCGCTCGCTTGGGCATCAGCGCGAGGGCGAAATCACGTTGTAAGATTTTTGGTCAATCAAGGTGCAGATATCAATTTACCTTCCGGTGTCGCAGATCGGACACCGATCACTTGGTCGATAATTTCTGACGACTACAACACAGTTAAATCACTCGCAAATTCGAACGCCGACCTGAATAGATTTTCGACTCGGCGTAACCGATATGGTGGCGTCATTGAAAGACCGATCAGTATTGCAGCGCTAAAAGGCAATTTAAAGGTAATTGAATTGCTTCTGCGGAAAGGTGCAAAACCTGAAGAATTCATGGAGCAAGAAGAGATTAGCGCGCTTGGCTATGCCGTAATGTCTCAAAAAGCTGACGTAGTGCGAACATTCTTACAAGCGGGTTCTAATCCAAACGCCGTAAATTGGTCGAGAGATGAGCACGAAGGAGAAGCCCCTCTTGGGATCGCTGCAAAATTTGGCTTGATTGAAATAGCAAGCATCCTTCTAGAGAATGGTGCGGATATAGATTTAGTGAACTTTGTCGGCGGTAGCAGCGCACTGGAACTATCACTTGAGCAAAACCAGTTCGATATGGCTCACTTTCTACTTGATCAAGGCGCCAACCCTAACGTAGGGCGCAGAGAAAGAGCCCTTTCTCTGAGCAGTGGCGACAGCGAAGCTCCACTCCTCGCGGCAGTTTCGTTAGGACAAAATCTCGGGGACGGCCCCGACAAAGTTTTGAGGAGACTTATCAACTTAAAAGCTGACCTCAATGAAACTAGTGATTACATGAACCAGACGGCTGCGAGCTTCGCTGCGGAATGGGAAAAGGTCTCCGCACTAAAACTTTTGCTCGATGCGGGCGCTAACCCAAACATTCCAAGAAAGGATGGCAAGTCAGCATTACAAGCAGCATTGACTGGATGCGATGAGGAAGACCCAATCTTGGTAAAGATGCTGTTATCGGCTGGGGCAGATCCCAAGCATGCTGATTATACAGGCAGGCAGGTCTTTCATGAAAACTGCGCCCATACGGTAGGCGCCGCTCTTTTGGTAGCTGGCGCTGATATTAATGCACAAGACCGACACGGCAGAACACCTTTAATGCATGCTCTTGCTACTGAATATGATCTTGAAACACCGCCTACCGACGCGTCGCCGCAAAAATACTTGGACAGGCATCTAGGCAAACTTAAGTTTCTAATTGAGAATGGTTCTAATTGGTCCCTACAGGATCAATGGGGCATGACAGCGTGGGATTATGCTGAATATTATGAGTTGGATGCCGCCCTAACAGCTGTTTTTGGCGTTCAAAAACCCTAATCCCTCACCAAATCCCCTTGCCGCTTCCCGGTAGGCCGAGACCTTCCCACATCTCGTCGACGCGTTTGATAATGTCATCATCCATCCGGATTTCAGTTCCCCATTCGCGCGATGTTTCGGGCGGGAGTTTATCGGTGGCGTCGAGGCCGATCTTGGAGCCAAGGGAGAGTTCGGGAGACGCAAAGTCGAGATAATCAATCGGAGTGTTTTCAATGATGGTGATGTCACGCGCTGGGTCCATCTTGGTGGAGATCGCCCACATCACGTCTTTCCAGTCACGGGCGTTTACATCATCACCCACCACGATGATCCATTTGGTATACATAAATTGGCGCAGATAACTCCACGCGCCCATCATCACCCGCTTGGCGTGACCGGGATAGGCCTTCTTCATGGAGATGACGGCGATACGGTATGAACACCCCTCCGGCGGCAACCAAAAATCCGTAATCTCCGGGAATTGCTGCTGCAATAAGGGAATAAAGACTTCGTTGAGCGCCTCACCCAGCACCGATGGTTCATCCGGCGGACGCCCCGTGAAGGTTGATAGATAAATCGGATCATTACGATGGGTGATCGCAGTGATCGTAAAAGTCGGAAACTTCTCTACCGAATTATAATACCCGGTGTGATCGCCATAGGGCCCTTCATCCGCATACTCATCAAGCGAGACATAGCCTTCCAACACAATTTCGGCTTCTGCGGGCACTTTTAGCGGCTGGGTCTTGCAATCAACCAGCTCAACTTTTTTCCCACGCAGCAATCCGGCGAATTGATATTCCGACAATGTATCCGGTACCGGCGTCACAGCCGCAAGGATAGTCCCCGGGTCGGCGCCGATCACAGCTGCTGCGGGAAGCGGTTCGGTTTTTTCTTTCCCCCAACGCGCATGGTGCTGGGCGCCGCCGCGATGTTTGAGCCAGCGCATAATAGTTTTATCTTTGCCAATCTTCTGCATCCGATAGATGCCGAGATTGTAGTCGTCCTCGC
>BQJH01000077.1 GCA_021604605.1 Hyphococcus sp. | reverse complement strand
CGGCGCTTGATGTTGAGCCCGGCGATGCGATCCTGCTGGATGATAAAAACGCACAAGGCAGCGACACGGATCGGCGTTACCGGATCACCGAGATTGATGATGGCGCAGAACGGCGGGTCTCTCTCGTGCGCGTCTCGCCATCGGTTTATGCAGCGCCCGTTGGTCCATTGGTGTTGTCGCCGCCGCAAACTCTGTCGGTTTATGCGCCGCCGCTTTGGGTTTTGATGGACTTGCCGCTGTTGAGCGAGACACAAATAGCTGGCGCCCCACATTTTGCCGCGTTCTCTGATCCATGGCCCGGCGGCGCCGCGCTTTATCGTTCAAACGGGCAAAGCGCGCCAGTGCTCTCCGGCATAGCGCCTGCGCGCGCGGTGATGGGGCGGTTGAAAACCGCGTTGCCCGCCGCCGCATCAGGGCGATGGGATCGGCGCCCTGTAGAGGTGACGCTCGCCTTCGGCAATTTGTCATCGCGCGAAGCGGAAGAAATGTTTTCCGGCGCCAATGTGTTTGCAGTTGAAAGCGCAACAGGAGAATGGGAAGTCGCGCAGTTTCAAAATGCGGAATTGTTAGGCGACGGTCATTGGCGTCTATCCGGTTTGTTGCGGGGGCAGGCGGGCAGTGAAGCACAAAGTTTGGCGGGCGCCCCTGTAGATGCACGCTTTGTATTGTTGACGGCGGCGGTCAGTCAGGCGGCATTCCCCACCAGCCTGCGCGGGCTCAGCTTTGACTGGCAGGCCGGCCCGGAAACAGATATTCCCGATACGGAGAACTTTACCAGCCGGTCTCTGACCATGGCCGCGCGCGGGCTGCAACCTTTATCACCGGTTCACCTGCGCGCCCGGCGAGAAAGTGATGACATTCGCCTCTCGTGGATACGCCGTACAAGACTTGGCGGCGATAGCTGGGAAGGAGAGGTTCCTTTGTCGGAGGCCTATGAGCGTTACGCCGTGACGATCTTTGACGGCGCCGCGCCCGTCCGGTCTGTGAAAACAACAACGCCAGACTATCTCTACACCGCTGCGGATATCAGTGCGGACTTTGGCGCTCCCGGCGTTGGCTCCTCAATTACTTTTTCCGTCGCGCAACTTTCCGATGCGGTGGGTGAAGGCGTGGAAAGGAAGGAAAATGCTGCTTTGCTCTAACTTACTAATTTCATTATAGTTCAAATAACAGCGAGCGGGCGTAAAAATGCCAAGTGGCAAAGTATTTTTTAAAAGCCTAAATTTTTTGTTCGGGCTTTTTTGTGTGGCGGTTGGTCTTTTCCTACCGGAAATTGACGCAATCTATATTCTTCAACAGCCAAGCGAGGATGCATATCGTCTAATCCAAATTCATTGGATTGCAGTTGGCGTGATTTCCTTATTTTCCGCGCGAAGCAATAGAAACAACCAACTTTGGTCATCGCTGGCTATGATCTGGTTGATAGTCAATGGCTGGCTTGGCGGTACTGCATTAATCGAAGGAGAACCACGATTTGCTTGGGTGCTGGTTTTTCCAATCGTTGCGTTTTTGAATTATTTCCAGTTACTAGCACAAGACACAATGCAAAATGATGATGGTGATGAACCGCCTCTGCTTGATGATGTACTAAAGATTCCAGAAGACTTCTACGAAGTATACGCATCTTCAATGCACGACATGATGAGGGGATTCTTCTGGGTTGTGATCTCGGTATGTGTGCAGCTTGCAGCGGTTATCGGATTTTTCTTTTACGTGACGCTTATGTCGCGTGTCATCTTTGAGGGGGCAAGCGTTAACCTGTCGATTATTCCTGAACAGCTGCTTAAAGCTTTTTGGGAAATTCTTTACATCCCTATTATCGTCGTTGTTGTTTATTGGGGTGCAATTCTCATCATGGCGTTGTTTGAAAAGCTCGCATTAAGCAGCGGGAATTCCGATGATGTTAATCGGTCGCTGGCGTTACAAGAACGACATTTTATACAAGAGAGTCTGGAAAGGCTGGAAGTTTATCTACCCAAGACGGATTATCCAGCATGGTACGGGTGGTTAATCTGGCCATCAATCATTGTGATGATCGGTTTATTTATAGGCTTTCCGGGGCTGGTTGTATGGGGCGAGGGCGAGTTTTTTAATGCGGTGGCCCTATCTGGAGTTCCTCCTGAAACGGTGATTTCATCTATGGGGCCGGCCTTTGTAGGCGGCGTCATTTTCAGTTTTTTGTTTGGTGCGTCACTATATTGGGCAGTAATGCAATGGCTTGGCGCCCGGTATCGCCGATTTGGTGAATATTTGCATTCGCAGTGGGGGTGGAACTCCATGAACGCCGAAGCAAGGTCAATGCAAAGTTACGCCAAAATTTTTACACGCTTTGTGCGGCGACGCAAATATGACACGGAAGAAATAGTTGAGCCAAAAAATTTCATTTTCGATGCATTCAATGAATTTGGCAGTATCATTTACAGATCAACTCTGTTTTTAGCGATGGCAACAATTGTATTCACAGCGCTGGATGTAAATTGGCGGCGGGTAGTACATGCCGAAGGTGTACATTATTCGCCCTATCTTGATTTTCGTAGTTTTGACCTGACTTTTGAAGATGTCGCCGAAGTAAGGCTGCGTTGTTTCCTTTATGGGAAGAATGACGACGGTGTCCGCAAACCGGGCGTTGGTTATGACATTGTATTTAAGAACGGTATCGTAGCGTATCTATTGGAAGGGGAAATTGACCTGGTGTTATTAGATAAAACCGAGGCGGCAGATGTGAAGCTTCGCGAGCTTGGTGTGCCATTTACGCGTGCTGATCGCGCGGGTGCATTAGTGTTGCGTGGCTTTAAAGGCTACTGGCCAGATTGTGACGGCGCTGTCTTGAGCAAGTATGACTCATCGATTCGTGACCGTTTAGGTCGCTTGATTCAGGTGGATTTTGTTGAATCTACACCCAAAAATTAACCCTAAACTCTTCAATTTCGGGGAAAATCACCTAACTGGTAAGGCGGAATGGCCGCGCGCACCTGTTATAGATGGCGAGCGCGGCGCGTTTACGATGTGTTAAGAGTGTAGAAAAGACAGACGGTTAGAGACGGTAAAGTGGCGAGAAATCCTTACGCAGTATTGGGCCTGGCGCCGACGGCGAGCGATTCCGAGATTCGCGCCGCGTTCCGCAAGCTCGCCAAAAAATACCACCCGGACCGCAATCCCGATGACAAAAAAGCCGAAGACAAGTTCAAGGAAGTCTCCGCTGCTTTTGATGTGATTGGCGACAGCGACCGGCGCAAGAAATTTGATCGCGGCGAAATCGATGAAGAAGGCCGCGAACGCTCG
This sequence comes from Hyphococcus sp., assembly GCA_021604605.1. GTDB lineage: Bacteria > Pseudomonadota > Alphaproteobacteria > Caulobacterales > Parvularculaceae > Hyphococcus. Next base: position 7,898 of record BQJH01000077.1, on the reverse strand, counting down.
CACCCCTTTGGCCAATGGTCGGGGCAGCAAGGCGCAGGCCCCAGAGCCGGCGGATATTCAACCAGTGGACCGGGCGGGCCGGATGCCGGCGCTTCGTTCGAAGATTTAAGCGATATCTTTTCAGACTTTTTTGGCGCCAAACGTGGGCCCGGCGCAGGCGGCCAGGCGCGCCCGCAAGCCCGGCCTCAACGCGGTCGCGACGTGCGCTATCGGTTGGAAGTTGATTTTCTGGACGCAGCAGCGGGCGCGAAAAAACGCGTCACCATGCCGGACGGGCGCACCCTCGATCTGGCGATCCCGCCGGGTCTTGATGACGGCCAGACTTTGCGTCTGCGCGGTCAGGGCGAGCGTGGTCCCGCTGGCCCCGGTGATGTGTATGTTGAAGTTCATGTTAAGCCGAGCGCTGTTTTTGAGCGCAAGGGCAATGACGTTTATGTCGATGCGCCGATCACCCTGAAGGAAGCCGTCCTTGGGGGGAAGATCACGGCGCCAACGATCGCCGGTGATGTGTCGTTGACCGTGCCGAAAAATTCCAGCTCGGGTACGGTATTGCGATTGCGCGGGCGCGGTATCGCCAAAGGCAAGAACGCCGCCGCTGGCGATCAATATGTAAAGCTCAAAATCGTTTTGCCGGAAGGCGGCGACAAAGAGCTTGAGGAATTTGTAAAAAGCTGGAAGGGCGCGGACAAACCCGCCGCAAAGCATTTCGCTGGCGTTTAAAAGGGCCTTGTTTTAAACTATAGACAGCCCCCTTGCTATCAGCAGGGTAATTACCGGAAACACTTAGCAAGACAGAGATAGACCCTCGTGACAATCGCGCCGCGCACAAAAGAACAACTGACGGCGTTTTTGGGCAACCTCTCCAGCGCGGCGGCGTTAAAGTTATTTGCAGCCTTGGAAAATGATAAGCTGCGTGGCGGCGAAGGTCTGCCCCATGATGATTTGCTGGAGGCGCTGCGGGCAAAACTTCTTAACCGCGGCGCCATTTTGCCGCCAAGGGCGCCTGATGCGAAGCGGATATTTTTCAGCCCGTTCGAAGATTTTTTTATCAACCAGCGCAGCGGTAAAAAACACCGTGTACAGATTTCCCGCACATCTCTAAACCCCATTTGGGCGCTGATGATGTCGGACAAACAGACACAAGACGCAGCAAGCGCGGCAACGCGTCTCGACGAGAATTTACAAAAAGGCGCCGCGCCGGGCGCTGAAACAAACGCACAAACTGAAGAGCGGATGATGTTTATCGCCGCCGAGGCGGGGCTGGCGCGCATATGCGATCAGGCCAAAGCTGATGATGGCGCGCGGGCGCGCCTGATAGAACGGTTGGGCGGTGAAGATGTTTTGCGCGATCTCGATGAGATCGGTCAGCTTATTACGGGCGTTGATTTGTTCAAGCAGCTGCATGAGATTATTTTGTCTCCGGCGCCGCCTCTTGGCGAAGAGCAGCTTTATGAATTGCGCTCGCTATTTCTGTCCTCCCATGAACAGTCCAGCGTGCTGGCATCGTATCTTTTGCTGGCGATCAAGGGGCGATTGGAAAAACCGTGGCGTTCGCTCCGGGTTTATTATCATTTAGCGCGCAGCGCCGACGACGCCTTGCAAGCCGCGAGGGATGCGGCGGCGGTTTTGCCGGAAGCGCTGTTCGATGAATTTGAAGAGATGGCGCGGGCGCTCGAACGCGATGGCGCGCGAGAACTTGATGCGCGTACAACATTGATGCGGGTTTCTTATTTTGCCGATTATGCCGACGGACTGGCGGGACAGGCCGCCAAGATCGGTGATAATGTTTTCCTGAACCGGGTTGAAGCCTGCCGCGACGTGGCGGGGGAAGCGTTTGAACGGTTTGGCGAATTGGCGCTGGCGCAAATAAGAGCAGCGACGCCGGTGCGTCAGGCGGGGGGATCGACACGGTTGATGACCCAACGGCCAGACTTTGCTTTGCCGCTTGGCGATGACCTTGTTGACGCAGCGCATAATGCGGCGGCGCTTGCTGCACAAAGCCCGGCGCTCGCCAAACGTCTTGGCGTCGATGTTTCTTATTCTTCCGGCATCGCTGATGATGCGCGCGCGCATCTTGATGCTTACGCAAAAGATTTGATTGTTGAAATCCGTGCGGCGGAAGGCGCCGAACGACAGGCCGCGAAGATCATGCTGAAAGATATCCTGACCATTGCCGAGCCCTTACTCGATAGTGATGATATTGGTCTCATTCGTGATCGCGCCGCCGCCGCGGCTGTCACCGTTTGATGATACTGTCGGCGCCTCATCGGGGCTCGCATAAGGTTTGCGAAAAGCTGTCTGTCTAACAAAAAGGATTTGCGTTCGTGGCGACACAACATCAGGCCGGACAATCTGAAACCGGTGAAACACGAAAAACTGAATTTGCCTCGCAGAGTGGTGAAAAGCTCGCGGCGGCGCTGGAATTACCGCGCGGTAAACCACGCGCCTATGCGCTCTTCGCCCATTGTTTTACCTGTTCCAAAGACATTAAAGCCGCGCGGGAAGTCGCTCGGGCATTGCGTGCGCAAGGCTTTGCCGTTTTGCGATTTGACTTTACCGGCCTTGGCGGTTCGCAAGGAGATTTCGCAAACACGAATTTTTCTTCCAATGTGGAAGACCTTGTCAGCGCCGCCAATTACCTGCGCGAAGAGTTTGAGGCGCCGAGCGTTTTGATTGGCCATTCTCTTGGCGGTGCGGCGGCGATTGTTGCGGCTAAAGAAATTGCAGAACTGAAGGGTGTTGCTGTTATCGGCGCCCCGGCCGAGGCGGATCATGTGGCGTTGCAGATCGGCGAAAAGCGCGAAGAGATCAAACAAAATGGCGTTGCGAAAGTAACGCTGGCGGGCCGGCCATTTAAAATAAAAAGCCAGTTTCTCGAAGACCTTTCCAACCAAAATGTTTTGTCTTGTGCGCGCGATCTTAAAAAGCCGCTGCTGATTATGCATGCGCCGCTTGATGAAACGGTCGGCATCGATAACGCAACGGAAATTTTTGTCGCCGCAAAACATCCAAAGAGTTTTGTCAGCCTCGACACCGCCGATCATCTTTTATCCCGGACCGAAGACGCGCGTTATGCGGCGAATGTTCTGGCCGCCTGGGCGGGGCGCTATCTGGATGAGACGACATCTCAACCCATGGAGACGACAACAAAGGCCGGGCCTTCCCTGCCGCCCTATCTGGGCGGGGCGATGGCGCAGACGATAGAGGGTGAACCTTTAGCGGTTGCTCTGTCGATTGACGGTCATGACATGGTGATTGACGCTGGCGCTGATGAGGGCGGGCATAATCTTGGTCCTAACCCAACCCGGACGGTTGAAGGCGCCCTGGCGGCGTGCGGGATCATGACCATGCATATGTACGCCAATCGCAAAAAATGGCCGCTCCAATCTGCTGAAATCCGGGTCAAGCGCGGCAAATCAGAGGATGCGCACACGCCCCATCTCTTGGAAAAGGAGATTAGCCTTGCCGGTGACCTTGATGAGGCGCAGCGCGCACGTTTGCACGAAATTGCCGATAAATGCCCGGTTCACCGGATGCTTTCGGGAATTGTCGAAGTGAATTCGCGAATCACTTGATATCTTTAACAAATTTTAATGGCGGATAGGCGCTTTCCTTGACGCGAAGTCGTGCTTATCTGCAATAAGCTAAGGGTATAGAGTTAGGGGCGCTTTCAATAAGCGAAGGCAAAAACATGAAACTGAATGAAGTAAAAATGAAATCATCATCTACGAAAATCTTTTTCGCCAGCGCCGCAGCAGCGGTGTTAACCATTGCCAGCGCCGGGTTCTCCGCCGCGCAGGCCCAGGCGCCGCGTTTGATGGCGCCGCCTGTTGCAGCGGATGGCACACTTTCATTTGCCGATCTGGTTGAGCGGGTCAGCCCGTCTGTCGTCAGCATTCTTGTGGAGCGCGAAATTCAGCGCCCGCAAATGCCCGATCAGCTACAGGAGTTTTTCAATTTCCGGTTTGGCCCTGATGGTCCGCAGGGACGTGATGAGGGCTTTGGCGACGAGCCCCAGCGGGTGCCGGCGCAAGGTTCTGGCTTCTTCATTGATCGCGACGGTCATATTGTGACGAATAATCATGTTGTCGCAGACGCTGATGTTGTTCGTGTGCGCCTTGCCGATGGTGAAGAGCTTGACGCTGAAATCGTTGGCACTGACCCCTTAACGGATCTTGCGGTTCTCAAAGTCAAAGCGAAAAAGAACCAACAGTTTGTTGAGTTTGCCGAGGATGTGAATTTGCGCGTCGGCGATTTCGTGCTGGCGGTCGGCAATCCCTATGGCCTCAACGGCACAGTAACGAGCGGCATCGTTTCAGCGATCGGCGGCGTGAACCGCGAAAACCAGTATCTTGATTTCATTCAGGTCGATGCGCCGATTAACAGCGGCAATTCCGGCGGTCCAACATTTGACCTCAAGGGCCGCGTCGTTGGCGTCAACACGGCAATCTATTCTCCCAATGGCGGCAGTGTCGGGATTGGTTTTGCGATCCCGTCCAAGGTTGCGAGAGAAACAGTTGCACAGTTGATTGCAAATGGTTCTGTGACACGCGGCTGGCTCGGGATTCAATTGCAGGAAGTTACGACTGAAATTGCAGCGGCGCTTGGTCTTAAAGAGCGCGGCGGTGTTCTGGTCGCAGAAGTGATTGACGGCACGCCCGCGCAAAAAGCCGGCCTTCAAAGCGGCGATGTTATCTTGGGTGTCAGCAATGCAAAAGTTGAAAGCCCGAATGCGCTGTCGCGCCGCGTCGCTTCTTATGCGCCGGGTGAAAAGGTTCAACTCAAGGTTTTACGCGATGCGAAGGAGCGTAACATCACTGTGACGCTCGGCCAGCGTGATGCGGATACAGTAACGGCTGAACTCGATGAGCCGTCAAACGATAATGACGGGATGACGGAAAATGTCGGGCTTCGCGTCAGTGAGTTGACCCCTGCGCTGCGTCAGCAATTTCGGGTGCCGGAAGATGTTGAGGGCGTGATCGTGACAGGCGTTAAGCAGGGCAGTGCTGCTCAAGATGCCGGTCTTCGGGCTGGCGCCGTCATTCTTCAAATTGACGGAGAAGATGTTACGTCTCGAAAATCTTTAAGTGACAAAATCAAGAATGCGAAAAAGAGCGGAAAAGATGCGGTTCTTTTGCGCATGCAATTTGGAGCAAATCGTCAATTTGGCGCCTTGTCTCTCGACGACTAATAAAACTGCGGCGGCCTGTTTTGTTGACAGTCCGTCGCATTCTTATCCCAATTTTCAGGGATAATCGATCTCTTCTGGGCGGCGTTTTGCCTCCCTGTGCAAAGCAGGTTACATTTCTCCCATGCGAATTCTACTGATTGAAGACGATGCAGAAGCGGCGGCCTTTGCCGCAAAAGGTCTGCGGGAAGCAGGTCACGTTGTCGATCATGCGCTCGATGGTGAGAGCGGTCACAATATGGCGGCAGCTGGCGGGTATGACGCCTATGTTGTAGATCGCATGTTGCCGAAGATGGACGGCTTGGCGCTTCTCTCCCGGCGGCGCGATGAAGGCGATCAGACACCGGCGTTGTTTTTATCGGCGCTTGGTGAGGTTGATGATCGTGTCTCCGGCCTGCAGGCGGGGGGCGATGATTATCTCGTAAAGCCTTATGCGTTTCAGGAATTGCTGGCGCGTGTTGAGGCGCTTGGCCGTCGCAGCGCCGCCCCGGCGGCGCCAGTCACAACACGGTACAAAGTTGGTGATCTTGAGCTTGATCTTTTGACCCGCACAGTGCGCCGTGCGGCGACAAAGATCGATTTGCAGCCGCGCGAGTTTCGCCTTCTGGAATATTTAATTCGTCATGCCGGTCAGGTTGTAACGCGTACGATGTTGCTGGAAAATGTTTGGGAATATCATTTTGATCCGCAGACGAATGTTATCGATGTGCACATTTCACGGTTGCGCTCCAAGATTGATAAAGACTTCGACAAGCCTTTGTTGAAAACAGTGCGCGGCGCCGGGTATACACTTTCGGACTCTGACTAACCCATGTTGCGGCTGTTCCGCACAACGTCTTTCCGCTTTACGCTGATCTTTGTTCTGCTTTTTGCGTGCGCAGTGGCGATCCTTGGCGCCGTTGTCTATCGGGCGTCTTTTGGCGCCGCTGATAAGCAAACCAACATGATCATCGATTCCGAGATCACGGTGTTGGCGGATCTCTTTGCGGCGAACGGGCCGGGCATGTTGACCCGTGTTATCCGCCAGAGAACAGCATGGCGTGATGATAGCATTTATATGTTGATCGGCGCGCCTTCCGGGGCTGTGCTGGCGGGCAATTTAACCGCTTTGCCGCCGGAAGCTTTAACTGCTGAGGGCGGGTTTTTCGACTTTGAGTTTGAGCGGCCAATGCTGGATGCGGCTGGCCGGGAGACCGGCATTGAGCAAAGAAAAGCGCGCGGTAAGGTCATCCGGTTTCGGGCTTCGCCAGAAGCCGAGCAGTCATTTCTGGTGGTTGTCGCGCGCGATGTTGGCGCCAGAGAGTTTTTGCGCGCCAGTTTGGGCAATGTCTTTGTTCGTATTTCTGTCGCGACGATTGCTCTTGGTGTTTTAATCGGCATCTTGTTTTCGCGTACATTGTTGAGCCGGGTTGAGACGGTGAGTAAAACCGCGCGCGCCATCAGCGCAGGCGATTTGTCCCGTCGTATCCCTCAAACCGGTGACGGCGACGAAGTCGATCATTTGAGCGCCAATCTTAATTCCATGTTGGACCAGATTGAGCGCCTCATGACCGGGATGCGCGATGTCAGCGATAATATTGCCCATGATCTTCGCTCGCCCCTAACGCGCATTCGCAATCGCCTCACTGACGCCATGAAGGGCGGCCCGGAGATGAAAGAGATCGCGTTGCAAGCAACGCTTGAAGATAGCGAGCGAATGCTGGCGACGTTTAATGCGCTTCTTTCCATTGCGCGTATTCAATCGGGTGAGGGCGCCGGCGTGATGGAGCCGATCGACCTCGTGGCGATTGCGGAAGAAATGGCGGAGCTTTACGAGCCGGCGGCTCAGGACGCCGGGTTTGAGCTGACTTTGAAAACCGCCCCGACGCCATTGATTAAAGGCTCGCGTGAATTGGTATCACAGGCGATTGCGAATTTTCTCGACAATGCGCTTAAATATGCAGGCGGTGGTTCGAAAATTGAGCTAACCGTTGAGCCCGGCGCTAAAGACATGGTGCGCCTTTCAGTTTGTGATGACGGTCCCGGCGTCGCCTATGGTGATCGCGATCGGATTTTTGAACGCTTTGTTCGTCTGGAAGAAAGCCGGACAACACCGGGCAGTGGATTAGGCCTCAGTCTTGTTGCGGCGATTGCGAGAGCGCATGGCGCCATACTGCGTCTTGAAGATGGTTTTGCGCGTGAGGCAAGCGGCGGCAATGAAAATGGGTTGTGCGTTGTCATGGAATTTCCGGCGGCAAGCGGCGATTAAAACAACGTCATTTTATTATTTACCAGCAAGAATCAGGCATTTCTTTAATCTTTCCTCTTGCGGATGAAAGGAAATCAGTTCTTTTGTTATGGCCTGTCAACATTAGAGGCGGGCGCCGATGTCGGACAAGTCCGCAACTCAGATAAGAGGAGCCAGCCATGAGCAAAGCTGAATTTATCGCCAATGTCGCTAAGACAGGCGACATGAGTAACGCAGAAGCAAAGCGTGTTGTTGAACTTGTTTTCGGTGAAATTGAAAACGGACTAAAGCGCGCCAAAAAAGATGGCAAATACACCATTGGTACATTTGGCACATTCGCGATCTCCAAGCGTTCCGCTCGTAAAGGTCGCAATCCGCGCACGGGCGAAGAAATCAAAATTAAGGCCTCTAAAAGCTTGCGCTTCCGGCCTTCTTCAAGCTTGAAAGTTGCCGCCGGCTGCTAAGCAGAGCAACATCGGTTGA
>BQJH01000076.1 GCA_021604605.1 Hyphococcus sp. | reverse complement strand
AAATGGGAAAAGAACATGCTGGTCATGTGGGATAATCGTTCTGTGTTGCACATGGCCACCGGTGGCTATGAGGGACATGCAAGATTATTGCATAGAACGACGATAGGAGTTGCTTAAACGCCGGTTAGCTTTTCCAGCGCCGTTCGAAGTGTTTCGGGTAGAGAAACAGGTCGTCGCGTCTTCCGGTCAACATAGACATGCACAAAGTGGCCTTGGGCAGCTGGCTTTTCATCGCCTTGTTTGAAGATCGCCAGTTCATAGCGTACTGATGAGTTGCCAATATGGGCCACGCGCAGCGCACCCTCAAGAACATCCGGGAAAACTAGCGGGGCGAAATATTGGCAGCCGGTTTCAACAACAAGACCGATGACATTGCTATGATGAATGTCGAGGGCGCCTTGCTTGATGAGATACCCGTTTACGATTGTGTCGAAGTAACTGTAATAAGTGACATTGTTTACATGCGCGTAGATATCGTTATCGGCCCACCGGGTCTGAATTTCGGTGATATGCTTGTAATCAGTGCGGACGCTTCGATCTCTCATTTTTTCCTGTCTTTTACCGGGATGACGAGTTTAAGGCCGGACCAGGTCTCATCGACGGCGCAAACTTTGATGTCGACAAGGCCGATTCTCAAGGCGGCGCTGCGTATATCATCTTCGATGACCGTCGACGCAACGCCTGATGATTTTTTTGGCCATGACACCCAGATCATGCCGTCCTGTGTCAGTTCTTTTTTGAGGCGTGGCAAGGTTTCAATCATTTTTATTTTGTCGGCGGTGAAGAAATGGATGTAGTCGTAGGGGCCGCCGCTAACGCCTCGCGATGTTTTTGCATTTTTAAGACGCCGCCAGTTTAAGAGGCCCACCAGTTCGGAGAATGTGTCCGGGACGGCGACCAGCAGTCCCGCCAGACCGCCCTTGACGCCCAACTTCTTCAATAGAGGTGTTCCGGAATAACCGGCTGTCATCAAAGAACCTCCGTATACATCTCTACAGCGTCTTCATAAGTCACCTTGCGCGCGTTGTTTTGTAAGACGCGTTCGGCCTTCATGGCGTCTTCGGCCATGCGGGGGATATCATTATGAGAAATGCCGAGTTGCGAAAGCCGACGTTCAACACCGGTTGCTTCTACAATATCAACCATACGGTTGATGAAGGCGTCACATTTTTCTGTGTCGCTGCCAGTGGCGCCAGGTGATACAATCATCGCGAGTTCTGCATATTGATGTGCCGCATTGGGCGCGTTGAACCGCAACACCGGCTCCAGCATCAATGAGTTTGAAAGTCCGTGGGGAATGTGAAAGATGCCGCCAAGGGGATAGGCCATCCCGTGCACGGCGCCGACAGGAGAGTTCGTAAATGCCTGTCCGGCGAGCATCGCGCCCAACATCATGTCTTCGCGCGCTTTTACGTTGCCGGGCGTTTCGCAGACCGTAACGATATTAGATGACAAAAGCCGAAGCGCCTCGCGTCCCAATGCATCGGAGACCGGGTTTTTGCGATGAATATTGGTGTAAGCCTCAATCGCATGTACCATCGCGTCGATGCCGGTCGCCGCGGTGACCGGGCGCGGCAGCCCTATGGTGAGGGCAGGGTCTAACACCGCCAGATCAGGGTAAAGCGTGTTGTCAATGATGCCGATTTTTTCATCTGCTTCAGTCGTGACAACAGAGATATTCGTGACTTCTGAGCCGGTGCCGGCGGTGGTTGGAAGCAAGACCAGCGGCATGCGGGGCGCTTTTACCTGGTTCAGCCCAAAAATATCTTCAAGGCTCTGATCAGAATTCATCAGCACCGCGACGAGTTTTGCCGTGTCCATGGACGATCCGCCGCCAAGGCCGATCACGCCATCGGCATTGTGCTGGCGCGCCGCATCAATTGCCTCTCTGACCTTCGGCGTAGGCGGGTCCGCCGCAACATCATCAAAGAGAAGTGTTTCGAGACCGGCGGTTTTCAAACTGTCGAGTGCAGGTTCAACCAATCCGGCGTCAATCAACCCTTTGTCCGTCAACAGGATCGGCCGCGCCATGCGCGGCTTGACATGTTGCCCGAGTTCCTTCGCTGAACCGGATTTGAAAATGATGTCGGCAACGGCGTTAAAGGTGAAGTTCATAATTTAACTCCGTTCTTCCCGGCGAAAGCCGGGATCCAATTCTTGATTGCTCTAGGCCCCGGCATCCGTTGGGAAGAGCGGATAGTAAGCACTTCTCACCCAAACCTCACTAGTCGTCCCGGCCTTGCGTTTGTGACTTCATCATTCGCAACAACTTGCGCGCCAGCCACGAAGGTAGCGCGATAGCCTGATACGGGTTGCAGGAGACGTTGCCCGCCAGCGGGGAGGTCCTGCACCATGCGCGGGGCGCCTAGAGTCAGTTTATCGTGATCAATGACATTAATATCGGCGCGCATGCCGACCTTCAAACGCCCACGGTCTTTAAGACCAAGATAATCAGCCCCGTCAGCGGTCAACATTTGTACGGCGCGGGCGAGGTCGATCTTCCCGTCTTGGCGATCACGGCACCAGTAGGAGAGAAGATAAGTCGGGAAGCTCGCGTCGCAGATCGTTCCTACGTGAGCCCCGCCATCAGAAAGACCCAGCATCGCATTTGGGTGGGTCAGCATCTTATGGACATTATCGTAGTTGAACTCGGTGTAATTATAGATCGGAAAATAAATCAGCTGGCGCCCATCAAGCTCGAGACAAGTGTCATAAAGTTTTTCCATCGCCGTAACGCCGTTGCGCTGAGCCTCGGCGCCGAGAGATTGCTCCGCTGGCTGCTCGTAATTGGGCGTCTCACCCAATCGGAAAAATTTATTGGCGACCAGTTCAATCGCCGCAATCATTGTGTCGGCGATAGGCGGCACGGAGGAGCCTTCACCGGCAAGTGTCACCGGTTTTTCCGCAAGACATTTTTTCTTGAACGCCGGGTCACGCATGATCGCAACGCGTTCTTCGAGCGGCTTATCCTTGATCTCGATATAGCTTGGCTGCGCCATGATCGGGTGGAAGGTGCATTGTAAACCTTGAAAAACACCAATAGCGCGCGGCGCCACCTGCACCCGGAAATCAACACCGTCTTTGTTCAAGCGTTCTGTTGCGTTCAGAATGCGCGTCCATTGATCGGGCGCCATGTCCCGTTGCATCAATGAGATGGAAGCGGGTTTGTTGCCTGCGCGAACAAAGTCTTCAACGATCTTGAACTCATCATCGAACTGATCGCTCCCGTCTTCGTTATTAGGGCGCTCGAGGTTAAAATCATTGACGATCTGCAAGACGCCATGATCGAGCCCATCAAAGGCTGAGGCGATGCCGGTCAGTTCTTTTGCGCTTGCCTCTGCGCTTGGGGTCCATTCACCATCAGCTGTGCGATGAACATCCGTGCGGCCGATAGAAAACCCGGCGGCGCCTGCCTCCATGGCCTCGCGCACCATGTCGTGCATTTTTTTGATGTCATCGTCATTGGCTTGTTCAAAGGCGCTGGCGCGTTCGCCCATGGCGTAAACCCGCACGGGATCATGACCGATCATCACGCCGAAATCGATGGTGTGATCCATCGCGTCAATGGCGTTCATATAATCGGGGAAGCTTTCCCAGTTCCAGGTGAGACCCTCGTGCAAGGCCGTTCCCGGAATATCTTCAACACCTTCCATCAAGCGCACCAGCCGGTCATGGTCTTGCGGTTTCACCGGCGCAAACCCAACGCCGCAATTGCCCATCAATAGAGTGGTGACGCCGTGGTTCACTGAGGGCCGCATTTCCTCGTCCCATGAGACTTGCCCGTCATAATGGGTATGCAGATCAATAAACCCGGGCGTGACGATGGCGCCATCAGCGGCGATTGTTTGATCGGCAGATGCGTCGCAATCACCGATCTCTGCAATACGCCCATCTTTAATGCCAATGTTCGTGCGAACCGGCATTCCGCCATCGCCGTCATAGACGAGACCACCGGTAATTTTTACATCAAAGCTCATGAAACGCCTCGTTTTTGTCTGTCGAAAAATCGGAACAGGGCAATCATAGCCCCACCGGAAAAGAAGTGCCAAACGCCCCATGCAGCTGCAATGGCGGCTGCGCCGCCTAGCCCTTGTAATTGGCTGAGGAGGAGGACAACGGCGAGCCCGGCATTTTGAATGCCCACTTCAAACGTCAGCGATCTGCGTTGGGCGTCATTGGCTCTTAATATCCGCCCGGCGCCGGCGCCCAAGGCGAACGCGGCGCCATTGTGGAGGGCGACAGGGATGAGGATTAACGCCCAGCCCGCTGCCAGAAGTGGGAAAAAATCTGTGACGCCGCGCAAAATAACAAAGGCCAAGACACCAGCGCCGAACAGCGCCAGAAACCCGCGCACTTTTTCTGCTGCGTGCGGTTTGAAGTGCGCCGCGACCATACCAAGCGCCAGAGGCGCGGCGAGCATCAATGTTGTTTGCGCGATAAAGACTGTGCGGTTGAATTCTATGGTTTCTAAAAGATCAGCTGTTGGTCCATAAAGCCCCGACCAGAATAAAATAGCGGCGGGTGTCCATAGGGCGGCGACAAGACTTGATCCGGCTGTGAGCGAAACCGAATAGGCGGTGTCGCCGCGTGCAGCATATGTCATGAAGTTTGAAACATTGCCGCCGGGGCAGGCCGCGACAACAATCATGCCGAGGGCAATTGACGGCGGCAGGGATAAAACAGCGGCCAGGCCAATGGTCATTAAAGGCAGCCCGATCAACTGCGCCGCGAGACCGCCCCAGAATAACCGGCGATGGGTTTTTAAGAACGAAAAATGGTCCGGCTTTAAGCCGAGTGCGATGGCGAACATCATAATGATGATAGCGCCCGCCAGCATCGCCTGCGAAGACGGGTCGAGCGTGATGGTGAGTTGATCGAGGGTGGTGGCGTCCATCAGGCGGTCAGCCGCCAATCGCAAAGCGCTGGATGGTGCTGTTTAATAAACCGGTCTGGAGGTGCATTTAATAAAATCCCCAGAGAAATAACCGGGTGAAAATAAGGATAATCGAAACGCCTGCCCAGAAAGTCAGCCTAACCCGCAAAGCGCCATACCAGCGAGGCAGGTTTCCTGCATTCGCGGCATTTAAATCACGCAGCAGCAACACGATTAACAAGATGAGAATGACAATGTGGCGCCAGGCTGAACCAACAGAAAACGAAAAAACACCGCTTGGCATAATCGCAAGAAACGCAAAAAGAGTGATGATCTGCCCCTGAAAAAAAGAACCGGGCGCTTTTGATGGGGATGTTAAAAATCCCCCAGCGTTCAGACCTGCCAGATAAGCAACGGTGACACCGCCATAGACAAGTGCGATCTGGTGAAAGTCGAGCGCCATATATTGCGGTATCAGCCATGGGCTCAGCCATAAAACCACAGCGCTGAAAACAAACGGTATCAGACCAAAAAGGCCAAGGCGGGTCATTTCTTCTTGTGAGCGAGAGGCCATGATTTACCCCGCTGCCGTTAATGTTTGCAGGGAGGCGACAATAAAAGAAACGCTCATCAAAATTGTCAGGGGGGTTCTGACGCCGAGATACCAGTCGGGCGCGCCGCTGCCGCGTCGTGTCGCGCGTAAATCATCCCAAAGCAGAAGCGGTAAAGCGATAATGATGATCAAAAATCGCAAGCGCGCATCATCGAGAAAGAAAACTGGCAAGGCGATGAGGAGGGGGACAACGCCCCCAAGGAGACTGGTGAAGGTCGGCCCGCCATGACGCATCACCGCGATACCCCAGCGAACGCCGCCAAAAAAAGCGATCAGAACACCGCCATAAAGTAACATGAAGTTTGTGATGGCGGCGGCAGTTTCTCCCGGCTTCAACCACACGACGAGCGCCGCAACAATCAACGGCAAAGCGCCGGCATAAGCGAGTACTGCAGCGGATTGGGGAAGCCCCTGAGAAATTTCTCTCTGAGACCCAGATTGTTGGACCCCAGCTTGTTGTTGAAGTCCCGCTTGGTTTATGGCGTTCTGGTTTGCACTCTGGGTCATATACCCTCCCGTCAGTGAGATAGCTTAAACCATAATTGTCATTTGCGAAATGCAAGGGCTGCAATCCACCCCGCAAATAGCGACAGGGCGACGCATGTGATGCCGTAAGAAACCGGTCTTTCGTGGGCAAGTTCGTAGATACGTCGCTCTATCCCGACTTTATTGACCAATAATGTCGCCGTGTCGCGGGAGAGCAATGCACCATCCTGATAGAGATAGACGAAGACATCATAATCACCGACAGGCGTGTTGGCGGGCAGGTTTACCTGAATGGCGAAGAGAGAGCCTTTTTTAAAGGCGACGCCGTCTACCGCATCGCGGTAAAGGCCTTTGGTCTCGTTCTCTTTGAGGAATGCTTTTTCGTAATCAAGATCATGCGCGGTGTTTGCGTTTTCTTCACTAGAGCCTGGTGCGCGAACGCCGAGGTGATTAGCGCCTAATCTATATTTTGCTTGATCAGGTAAGGGCGCGATATCAGTGATCGGTTTTGTGGCGTTTGTCAGATAAAGCGCCGGCGCATTTTCAATCTTGTGTGCATCCCCTGGCGTCCAGATTAAATTGTTGCGGGTCAGTTGGCGGATTTCAAAATTCGTTTCTGGTCCGCGTACAACAGAAATGATGTCAATTTTTTCAGCGGGATTTTCCATTCCGTTGACGGCGCCAAAGAGCGTTAATTGCGCACCGGAAAAGCTCGTATCGATTTCAACTTTGTCATTGGTCAGCGCAATTTCGATCCCTGCTGTGGAGGAGGAGGTTTGAGCAAACCCATTAGGGGCGGCCAGCATGGCGGCAAAGCCAAACAGCGTTGAAAAAAATCTGTGCTGCAAAATCAAGAAACACTCTCCACAATAAAGGGAGAGAGGGGCGGCGTTGTTAAATCAAACAAAAGCCGGGCGCACACGCCTAAAACGATCAGGGCAAGGAGGGCGCGTAACTGTTCGCCTTTTAAATGCCGTCCCGCGCGGGCGCCGATTTGGGCGCCGATAACACCGCCGGTCAGCAGCAATAAGGCCAGGACGATATCAACAGTCTGATTGGCGCTTGCATGGAGCACTGTTGCGATGGCGGTGACAAAAATAATTTGAAACAAGGATGTGCCCACAACCACATTGGTTGGCATGTTCAAAATATAGAGCATCGCTGGCACCATGATGAAGCCGCCGCCTACACCCATAATCGCCGCCAGCATACCTACGAGAAAGCCGAGGATGATCGGCGGGATTGGACTAATGTAAAGACCTGAGCGGCGAAACTTCATGGCGAACGGCATCGCGGCCATCCACTCTGCGCTGCGATGTTTGCGGCGTGGCCTTGGCGCTGTCGGAGACCGTAACAACGCCCGCAAGGATTCCACCATCATCAGCGCGCCGATGGACCCTAGAAAAATTACATAGGCAACAGAGATAAATGTTTCGATCTGCCCGATGGCGCGGAAATATCGAAAGATCATGATGCCTGCGACGGCGCCAAATCCGCCGCCTAAAACCAGAAAGCCGCCCATCAAGAAATCGACAGTTTTACGGCGCAGGTGAACCAGAACACCCGAGACTGAAGAGGCGACAATTTGCGACGCTTCGGTCCCCACAGCAACCGCAGGTGGGATGCCGTAAAAAATCAGGAGCGGGGTCATTAAGAAGCCGCCGCCAACGCCGAACATGCCGGACAAAAAACCAACCGCCCCGCCCATGAAAATCACGACGAAGGGATCGACCGGGATTTCCGCAATGGGGAGATAAAGTTGCATGAACAAGGCAACCAGGTTGAGGGCGAACGCGAATACTCGCTTATAGGCGCGCTTGATTGGCCCCCGCAAGAAGCGGACAGGCGAAACTCTCTAAAGGAGCCATGTTTTATCCAGCTGGGGTGATCTCGTTTGCTTCGCTGTCAGAGGGCAGAGCTTCCCAATCCTCGATGGATTGATTGAGCGAGCGGATCTGTTCCGGCGAGAGAGCGGCAGCGACACTGGCGGCGAGGGGAGCGGCCTGCTCATCGCCGTTCTTTGCGGCCAGCGAATACCAGTAATAAGCTTTGCCAGGATCTTGAATGGTGGACGCGGGGCCGTCATTGCTCGGGTGGAAAATCGCACCGAGATTATATTGAGAGTCCACAAGGCCGCGATTGCCAGCCTGTTCAAACCATCCAACCGCTTCGCCCGTATCCGCCGGACCGCCATCACCGCGCGCTGTCATGACACCGATACGATGCATCGCGAGGACATTTCCGCCATTTGCAGCGCGGCGGAACCATGTGCGGGCGCGGGCGAGATCCTGCTCTACGCCCTGGCCAGTTTTGAAAAACTCACCGAGCTGTAACTGAGCAGGCGGGAAACCAAGGGCGGCGGCTTCCTGCAGCTTGCTGATTGCAGCTGCAGTTTCAGGTTCGGTTTCTGCAGCGTTAAGACCAGTCAACGCATCACGATAGAGAGTGCTTGGGTCGATTGCTGGAGCGGCGGGAACTTCCAGCACTTCATTCCCCGTGTCTGCGCCAGGGTTGTCTCGTGAGGAACCATCCAGAGTGAGGGGTTCTTCAATATTCGCGCGCGGCCCAACGCTGTCAGGCGACTTAAAGATGAAATCTTTCACCATAAAAAAGAGAACGGCGACGGACAGAAGGATCGCCACACCGAGCGCCAAAGTTACCGGGCGAGCCGATGCTGTCGATTTTAATGTTTCAAAAGCGGCGCGATCGCCATTGCGAGTGCGCTCACTTTCAGCTGTTGCAGACGGCGTTGCGGCTTCCTGCGGGCTGAGCTTTGCACTCTCCGCCGCATTCTCTTTCTCATCCGTCTTATCACCAATAAAGGGAAGCTTTGCGCGCAAGCCGGATAAAGCTGAAATAACGCCTGCTAGGGGACTGGACTTTTCTTCGTCCTCATCGCCTTGAGGTGATAGTGTTTGATCTGTGTAATCCGCATCGGCGCCGCGCAATGCATTTTTTGCGGCAGCCTTTTTGGCCGCTTTTTCAGCTGTCGTATTGTTTCCCTCTTGATCTGGTGTCGCCGCCGCGGCCATGCGCTTGCGACGGGCGCGGGCGGCAAGAATAGCTTTTTGCTTTGGCGTCAGGTTACGGCGCAGTCTTTTATTAGGGTCAGCTGGGTCAGCTTCTTCTGAGGTTGATTTCGCGGGCAGCACCTTTCCGGCGCCAAAGAGAGGTTTTTCGTATTCTTCATTCTTAACATTATCAGCGCCAAGATTACTGACAGGTTCTTCTGTCGTTGGTTCAACAGATGGTTTTTCAATAGAAGAGAGGCCGTCAAGATCGGCTAAAATCTGGTCAAGGTCATCGCCGATAGATGTGCTAACAGGTTCAGCCGCCTCGACAGTGTCCACTGTTTCATTAAAGTCATCATTGTTATCTGCGGCTGTCGGAGCGGCGCTGTCGGCAATAGATTGTTCTACTTCCGCTGGGCCATCATCAAGATCGAAATTGAAGTCATCTTTTTCGCTGTCTTGCGAACTGTCTTCAATGTTATTTTCAACTGCTGGCTCATCGAGATCAGCATCTATCTCGTTTGCGAAAGCGAAAGGATCTTCCTCTTCGATTTCTACAGCATCGCTTAGTTCAACGGTGTCGGCAGGTTCACAGGAAAGGGTGTTTGTTTCAACGTCCGCTACTAAATCGTCATTTTCCTCGTCGCTGTCTTCTTTTAGACCATGGGCCGCAGCGCCGTGGGCGATGTCGCCAAATATCTTCGCGCCGTCAAAGCTGTCATCATCACTGTCCGAATGAGCTTGTGACAAAAAGGATGAGCGGTTCGTATCGCTCAAGCCTCCGTTCGCGCCGATACTATCAAGGCGAACAATCATATCTTCAAACGAGCGCTGAAGCGCCGTAATGCGCCCTTCGGTTTCACGAGTCGCTGCGGCGACGGCGGCTTCGATATCATTTTTATCGGCGCCGCCGATTTGATCGTCTGTGATCGTTTCGCGTAACTCGACGAGAGTTTCTGATACTTTCTGCACACCTTCAGCGCTGCGTTGTTCGGCGGCGTCAATCTGGCTGGAAAGCTTCTCGATGGTATTTTCGAGCGTGCGGATCTGATCGCCGCCGCGTTTGATTTCGTCGCCCAGAATGCGCAGGCGTGAGCCCGTGCTCTCAACAAACTCCGGATCAAATGAGCCGCCAGCTTGCGTGTTAAGGTCACCCGCCTCGCCAAGAATGGACTCTGTGCGCTCAAGCCGCGCCGACAGCTTGTCGATTGCTTCTTTTAGAGACTGAACATTTTTGCTGTCGCCAGCTTCCAGGCCTGCGCCTTCCGGCAAGTCATCAAGGCGTTCGGCGAAGCTTTGAATTTGACGCTCGGTGGCGTCGAGCCGTTCCAGGGATGTTTTTTGCGCGGTGCTGAATTGTACCGCAACTTGGGTTACTGCGTTTTCTAGCGCTTTCAGAGCGTGGATGCGATCACGGTCGCCAGATTTTGCTTCGAGTTTTTCCAGGCGTTGCGCAAGGTCCGGGTTTGTATCTTGATTGGGCTTCACGCGTTCGAGGCGCTGGATACGTTCTACGATCTCACCGACTTTGCCGGTCACTTCACGGACGTTCTCTGCGCTTTGGTTCTGGCTGTCCGAGACCCGTTGATGCAAATGCTCGATTGCAGTGATGAGATCACGCAGTTTCAGACCTTCAACTTCACCGCCGGACGGCTCCGGATCGCCAGAGGAATAAATCATCTGGTTGAGCCATTCTCCAACCGTCATGCCTTCGCGTTTGGCGGCTTCTTTGGCCGTCTCGCGAGCGTCGCGCTCAATCCCTTTGACACTCCAAGGCGCATTTGACTTCATGGTTTTCACCGTCTCTGGCGTCCGCGAAAGGCGGGCGCATTTTAAATATTGCAATGCACGCGAGGCGCGCCGTGAGCACTAAGACACAACGTTCGACCGTTAAGGTGCTTCGTCCTCCTCACAAAGCCCTAATTGCCTGACTTTCAGAGGCGACGAACCAAAAGGTTAAACAGACGTTAACGCTGATTCGCCCTTGAATTGGTTGAATTTTTGCTACGTTGCAGAATGTGGCGGAGAAGAATTATTATTCCCCAGAATAGGGCGCCGGTGATGAGATAATGAACCCGGCGGCGCCCTTTCTAAAGCGCCTGCAGAGTTACGCGGATGTGTATATATGAGTTGCGAGACGGATGAGCTGGCTCTTAGGATGATTATTCTAATGCGCTGGGCTAAAAAGGCGGCAACAGGCTATCGCTATACTGTGTGCGCTGGCTGATATGAAAACAGACACCACTTCGAGGAAACCTGATGACAGA
>BQJH01000075.1 GCA_021604605.1 Hyphococcus sp. | reverse complement strand
TATAATGGCGCCTTACCATCAGCGTTCACGAATGCTGTATGGGCATTTATTGGACTTGTAGGATTATTGAGATCATGGAAGCAAAATTCGGCTCAATGATAATACTAAGAGTAGGATTTGTCAGTTAATCTTTGTGACAACCACCAGATGTTCCCGGCTTTATCCTTCACCCCGCCCTGGCGATCTCCATAATCCATGTCATCCACCTTCATGACTTTTGTCATGCCGTGTTTAGCGCTTGCGCCATCGCCTCATCAGCATTTTCGACATAAACAAAATGTGGACTGCGAGGATGGGAAAGGCATCGCTCACTTCGCTGATCATGGAAAATATCACGATTTCGTGTTGACCGAAAAAGCGATGTCCTAACAATCCTAGAAAGGGTATTGTTTTTATCGCAAACAAAGGAAGAAACTTGATGTTCGGGCAATTTAAAAACCTAGAATTCAAACCAGTTTTGTTGGTATCCGTGACTGCGCTTTGCTATTTCGCAGCAGAAGCGGCGATGGCGCTAGAGCGCGCAGCAGATCCAGAAGTCATTACTATTGATCATCTTTCTGTTTCGGATGCCGTTCATGTCATGAGAATTAATTCTCGGGTCGGCAATACAAATTCAGTACTGATTCTCGGGGATGAAAAAAGCCTTCTGGTCGATCCGAATTTTCATGGTTCAGCAGAATCGCTCAGACACGCTTTGGATGAAATCGGTGTCGGCCCCATCGATTACCTTGCCGTATCGCATGTACACATGGATCATGTCGAACAAATCCCGGATTTCATGTCCGATAAAACGACTTTGTATGTTTCAACTTTACAGCGTCAAAATCTTATTGAGAGCAACATCCTTCCTGAAACTGTGGGCCGAACTCAAGAGATAAAAAAGCTCACGTTAGATTTAGGTAATTTAAGCGTAATCATTGAAGAATTGCCTGTCGAAAGCGGGCATACGGTTGGCGATATCTTTGTCCGAGTACCTGAAAAAAATGTAGCCTATGTTGGCGATTATCTATTCACGCATGGATGGCCAATCATCGATCGTCAACTCGGGAGTCTTGATGGCTATGTTCAAAATCAGCGATATATTCTGTCTACTTTATCAGAATCTGATCGAGTAATTGGCGGGCATTTTTCTATCTCCCCAGGGGCAATGCCGATCATGTCCAAACAAGACTATAAGGATCGCGTTGACCTTACGGTCGCTTCAGCATGCGCCGTCAAAGCAATGCAGAAAAAAGGTTACTCGCAGGAAGCTATTACTGAAGCCTCTTTGGGAGAAGAGTTTAATATATTACGCGAAGACGCTGTCTTTGTTCGGGAAGCGCGTTGGATCGAGTATGTATATGGTGTGGATGTATCGTTTTGTGGTTAGTCTAACAGGCCTAATATTGCATGAAGGTCAATAAGGTTCTTCAGTCAGCCTTTGTGACAACCACCAGATGTTACCGGCTTTATCCTTCACCCCGCCCTGGCGGTCGCCATAATCCATGTCATCCACTTCCATGACTTTTGTCATTCCGTGTTTATGCGCTTGCGCCATCGCCTCATCAGCATTTTCTACATAGAGATAAAATGTGGACTGCGAGGGTGGAAAGGCGTCGCTCGCTTCACTGATCATAATGCCCGCATCGCCAAACCGGATTTGGCCGTTGGCCAACACATCGCCGCGCATCGTGCGGCCTTTATCGATCCCGCCCAGCGCCGCCAGCAAATGATCCATATACTGATTAGCGTTTTTTGCGAAGACATAAGGCGCAACTTGCGCAAAACCATCGGGAATAAACATTGCCGCCCTCACTAATTACATTTCCCGCGCGGGAGGTTCGTAAAAACCAACCGCACGGGGGAAACGTTAGAAATTATATCTCGAAAGTCTCGGCGACTTCAACGCTGCCGCCGCTTTCTAAAACCGGGCAGCCTTTGGCTTTGGCGACCGCATCGTCCATATCTTTTGCATTGACGAGCCCATAGCCTGATGCCGGATTAGACCCGCCATTGCCCTCGACCTTGTCGGCATAAACTGTTGTGGAAACGCCAACCGGGTTGCCGGGGTCGACAACGTCGCCGCCCAAACCGCCCAACCAGGACATCCACTTGGCCATAACCGCCTCACCTTCTTCAGGTGTTTCAGGGTTTTTACCGCCATGATAAACATACAGATATTTCGGCATTGCTCTCTCCTTTTTAAGTGATTTCACCATCAACTGTTCTGAAGACGCACCGCCCTGCGCCTAATCGACATTCCGACAGCGCACAGCCCTCAAAAATGTCAGCGATTACGCCGCGAGGGAAGAACCAGCCAGCAATTTCGCCAGTTTTTCAAACGCCGCCGTCCAGCCGCCACGCACAATCTCGCTCATTTCATCGGGCAGGCCATCATGTGTCAACGTCACCAGCGTCTTGCCGTCCTGATTTTCAAACGTCACCCGGACATGATTTTTCATGTTCATCTGCGGGTTTTCAGAAACAAACGCCAGAGAAGAAGGCGGATCATATTCGGTCAGAATGCCGCCGCCGGGAAATTCCCCCGCCCCTTCAATCGTCATCATGTGGATGTATTTACCGCCGACATGAGGTTCAATTTCCGAGCAGACTTTCGTTGTTTGTGCGCAGCCCCACCATTGTTGAACCTTGTTGGTTTCAACCCATGCGTCAAAAACGTCTTCGCGCGGCGCGTCATAGACACGCGCGACCGTCAGCACACCATCCTTATACGAAATATCGGTCATTGTTTGGTCTCCTTCTTCGATTGCAGATACGCCTCAACCGCATCGAATTGCGCTGTCCAGTACTGGGCGTATTTTTCGATCCAGCCCGCCGCTTCTTTCGCCGGGGTAAGATTGGCGGAAACGAAATGCTCGCGCCCGCGCCGGTCCTTGCGCACAAGGCCAGCCCGTTCGAGCACCTTGATGTGCTTGGAAATCGCCGGTTGCGACATCTCATAAGACGCCGCCAGCACGCCAACGCTCGCCTCTCCTTCGCAAAGCTGTTCAAGCAAGGCCCGCCGCGTCGGGTCCGACAAGGCGCTGAAGATATGATCGAGGTTCTCTGAATTCATAACCATATGGTTATGGGTATAGAGGCGAAAGGGTATCGTCAAGGCCGGCCTTGACGATCCTTGCTGCGAGCAGGGTTTACGGATTTCAGGTTGAAGCAAAAATGGCCGACAGGTTTCTAGGCTCTAAACTCACTAAGCCTATTGATCGTCGATGAAAAATCGTGATTCGCAATGTCGAAATGGCGACAGCCATCCCACATTGGTCGCTTTTTGGGTATAGCCAAGCATCAAAAGGGTCTGAGAATGGAAATTCGACTTCTTACCGAGCAAGAAAAATCAGCTGTTACCGATGGATTGAAGCTGGCTGCAAAGTGGGTGTCTGGCGATCTCCCACTATCAACCGCGCAGGTTCAAGACTTGTTCGATGCAGTACGGACCGACCATGCCGACAACACGATGGCTCAAATAGCGGTAGGATTGGCATTCGGCGAAACCATCGCTCGCGAAACCGGTTATGAGTGGGTTCGCGTTACGGACGAGTACGGTGACGAAACCGCCTTGGCTCCGAAAGGCATTGAAGTTGCCTGCCACCCAATCAGCATGCTGCAGAAACGTATATCGAGAAGCGAACAGACAAATATTGTTGAGCTACGCGACGTGACGATCAAGAGGGTTGAGAAGATGGTCGCATCCGGTGAGTACCGAACGCGCTGACGTTCATTAAATGAGTCTGGTGACTGTTCGTCGATCAAAAGCCGGGCGCCTGTCTCAATGCCTACATGGCAAGACAGGGGCGCCCGGGCCGTTCATTTCATTTTCTATGTTGTTATCTTGGATATGGTTGCGAGCGGTATTGGCATGTTGGCGCTTTCCAGCGCCGCTCCGATCATCTTTGGCGGCGCAACGAATACACTGCGCAATTTCATGGATTACAAACCACATATCCCCCATGGCCTTGGCGCCCGCATCATGGTCGCCTTGTTCGTCTTCCATGCTGGCGCATCGCTATATCATCAGTTTATCGTACGCGACGGCTTACTTGGCCGAATGTGGTTTCAAGGAAAGAACACATGAGAATGAAGTTTCACCGCTTTTAGCGGGCGGCATCCCATACGTTACACGCCCGCCACGTCGGATCCGACAAAGCGCTGAATATATAGCCAAGGCATTGAGAATTCATAACTATTTGATTATAGAAAGTTTAATGACAGAGGCGTGTCCAGGACTAAGTCAATTCACTATTGTAAAGAGGGGAATTTGCTAGTTTTTGCACGCGATGTTAGCGTAGTCACGCGCGTTGGGCAGCCCAGTAAAGTAGTCTTTACAGAAATTATTGTGGCGTTGGAGGTAAAGTAATGAGTAGCATCCAAAAATTATCAGCATATCTATTCGCAGCAATTTTTCTATCAACAGCGAACGCCCATGCGTTAGATGAAGATGAAAAACTAAAACAGCTTGTTGAAAAGGAATTTGGAGAATTATCAGCTTATGCAGGAGGCAAAAAAAACTATTATCTTGAGGTTGTTTCGATCTCAAATTCAAATATCGATGCAAATTTGTTTGATTACCAATCTGCGTCATTAACAGCAGATTGCGCCATGAGACTATTCTTAAAAATTGGTGAGAACGAGCTCGATTATAGAATTGCCGAGATGAAGGGTTGTGCCAAAAACTTTCCGATTGATCTCAAAGTAGAATACGATCAGAATTTCGCTGACTATCTGTCACAACAGATTAATGAGTTATATTATTGTATAGATTGCGACTATACTTTAGGTGCGCAACCTTTGTCAGCATTTGTGAATACCGATAAATTGGTTACGGTCTGGCGGCCTTCACCTAGAATTATAAAAACAATAGTTGGAAAATTCCCATACTCTCCAACCTATAAGGAAGATGAGGTTTATGAAGCTCTGTCAAGCAATTCAACTCTTACACTTTATATCGACAGAAAGAGAAATTTTGTTAGTCAGGTTATTTGGTCAATTAACAAAAATGTAGAAATGCCGGAAAGAGTTCTAAAACCAAACTTAACGCTCAAGTATTACAAAGAGACGTATGTTTGGAACGACGATCTGGGTGGCCCTTTTTTGGAATCTATAGAATATCATAGCAAAACGGATGTACTCGTCGCCGGAGCCGCCCAATCTGAATTTTTGAAGATTATAGACATATACCCGTAATTAAGCGATGCCGTAACTACAATAGCGTAACTTGCTCACTTGTTCCATCTTTCTTGTACTTAAACCGCAAACAACATCCCCGGGTCGTCAAAATATTTAAACTCCAATGCGTTGCCGGCAGGGTCGGACAAGAAAAACGTTCCCTGCTCGCCGGGCTGGTCTTTGAACCGGACGCCCGGCTCGATAATAAAATCGACGCCCGCCGCGTTAAGGCGGTCGGCTAGGGCGCGCCACTTTTCTGCGTTCAGGACAACGCCAAAATGTTTCACCGGCACGTTCTTGCCGTCAACTTTGTTGGTCGCAGCGCTGGAGCATTCTTCCGGCGCGAGATGCGTCACCAGTTGATGGCCGAACAAATTGAAGTCGATCCACTGGTCTGATCGTCGCCCGATGGGGCAGCCTAAAAGCCCATGATAAAACGCTTCTGCCGCAGCCAGATCATCAACCGGGATCGCCAGATGAAACGGGGACAAGTCAGTTGATTGGGTCACGGCGACGTTTAGCTCCATCAAATTGCCAATTTTGCGCTATACTGGAAGAATGCGCCCTTGCTAATATCCAGTTGAACCGGGAAAAGCATCTATGGCTATAAGATTTTTTATCCCTGCCGTCGCGGCCTCTCTTGCGCTGGCGCCGATCATCATATCGGCTCAGGCCAATGATTTGCCGAACGCAGGTATGGAAAACCATAAACAGGAGACAGTGATGTCCGATAAATTCAGGCAGGTAACCGACGAGTTTTATGTCTCCCCGCAGATCAGCGTTGAAGACATCAAGGATGCAGCTGCCATGGGGGTGACGCTAATCATCAACAATCGACCGGATGGAGAGATGGTCGGCCAGCCGACCAGCGCGCAAATTGAAGCAGCGGCGAAAGCGGCCGGGCTTTCTTATGCGCATATCCCCGTCGATCAGACCGGGATTACACCGAACCACACCGCCGCTTTTGAAGATGTCGTCAATGAAGCCGAAGACGGCAAGACACTGGCGTTCTGCCGCTCGGGCACGCGGTCTATCCTCGTGCGGTCTTATGCGGCGGCGCGGTTTGGCAAACCGGTTGACCAGATTATTTCAGAAGCGGCCGATGCGGGCTATGATATTTCAGGTCATGAGCCGGCGATGACCTTGTTGCATGATGCGAGCAAAGCGCCGCGCACAGACCCGCCGGTTTAGTAAACCCGTTTAGAAGTCCTGTTTTATATCAATAGAGAGTTCCGCCCATGTTGAGTTTTCTTCTTGTCGCCGCTGTGAGCATGCAAACCGCAACAGATCCAATCCCGAAAGATGCTTCCGTCGATGAGGTCATCGAACAACTCAGCACCGCGCCAAAAGAAAAAAAGATTTCCATCCGCTCAAACAAATGCACCTGCACGGATGAACAAAGCCGTTCTGACCTTATACTGGAGGGGCTGGTTGTTGATGCTGAACTCACCCTCGCGCCGGGCGGGCGCTCGGTCAATGACCGCCGCGCGACGATTATTAACGTCTCCAAGAAAAATGACATCAACGCCAAAGGCCGGACAAAAATCTGGCACTTGAACAGCCCAAAGCTTTGCGGCGTTTCTTTCACCTATGGCAAAACTTATAAACTCGCCCTGCGCAAGACAGAAGACGGACAGCTCGAAACCGATGCCTGTATGATGAAAGGGTTGACGGAGTAAGGCCGCCTATACTTCGGGCCGTAATATAGCGCTGATCGCTTTTTTAGACGCCTGCAACACACCTTTGTATGTTTTTTCTGACATCCCAAGAGCAATCGGGTAGGACCCTTCAATCGTTATTGCCCAAAGGCCGAACGTGCCCCGATGCCATGAAAAACGCGTTATGCGGCGCCCAACACAAAGCCCCTTTATTTCGTCAATCGGCACACGCGGCCTTTTACCTTTGATTTTGAGACCGGCGTGAATGAACTCATCGTCAACAACAATCCGCCGCCTAAATTCTGACGCCAGCATAGTCGGTATGAACACGGCTGAGGCAACAGCGCCAAGGGCCCCCAAAACGGCGCCGGTATTATTTAAAATGATGCCGAACCCATCCTGAAAGACCGATATCAAAGCAAACCAAAATGCGATATAGCCGTAAAATAATGGATGACTAGATATGCTGTGGAACATATCTAATGGCGCATAAGGAAAACTTATTTTGTGTTTTGACTTAGTTTTCTGATACCGAACAGAGGTGGATTTTTTTATTTCGACCTCATCAAAATCAAAGATCTCATCATATGCAGCTTGTTCAAGGGCCTCAACAGAATCAAATCGACTTAATTTATCAACTGCCCCGGGAACAAAAATTGGTAGATTGAAATCTTTTGCGTATTTAAACTGTTCCTCCGCCAACCACTGATCGTACCAGACCCGAAAGATCGTCGTATTGAATTTATTCTTTTTGTGTGAGAGCTCGATCGTTGTCATGGCGCCAACTTTGTTATCTTCCCCAAAAGCATGAAGCGGCATACTCGGCTGCCCACCATCAGCATCGAACCAAAAGCGTACGCCGTCAAACTCATCAATAGGTATTTTTTTGGTAAAATAAGGAGGAAATCTGCCGTATCGGCGTTCGATATATCCGTCTTTATACTGAATTCGTGTTATATTATGAAGGATCGTAAGAAAAAAATACGCAAATGCAAGAATTAATACCTTTGTGTCTGAAAGCGCCTGAATGATTGCTTCTTTGAGAGGCTCTCCGTCAACCAACGAACCGTACATTATTAACATGACCAAAGAAAAAGGAAGCAGCAGCAATATACCGCCAATCATCAGCGAACTCTTTAAGGAAGCACCATCCCATAGAGTATCGCCCTCTTCTTTACTGAAAAGAACGAAAAACCTAGGTGTTAAAAACTTTTCTCTCTTCATCCCCCAAGCCCCCTTAAGAGTTTTGCCAGTAGCGTACTGACGAACCCATCATTCATCAAGCAAACTATAGGCTGAACTTGGCCAACTCTACGTCGGAGGTAGCAAGACGCAACGATTGTTACGCCGCATTACGCAGGGATTTATTCTTCAAGCGATCGGCGACCGCCCGCACAGCCGCAAAGAGAATTTCTTCCTTGATGGGCTTTTCAATATACCCGTCCATCCCTGCCTGTTGGCATAAGGTTTCATTGACTATTCTCGACCCGGCGGAAACAGCAATGATCGGTACGTCCTTATACTTTCCGCCCATCTCCCGGATCGCTTTTGTTGTCGCAATCCCGTCAAGGTCAGGCATCTGGATATCCATGAAGATGAGGTCAATTCGGTGTTGGGGCAGCTTGGCCAGCGCGTCTCGCCCGCCTGTCGCCAAAACCGATTTATCAAAGTTGAGCTCACGCAAGACCGTTTCAAGAACCAGCAGGTTGATTTCATTGTCATCGACAAGGAGGATATTGATCCCTTTGAGGAGGTTTTTGTTCGGGACCAGCTCAATATTGTTCTGAGGCGCTCCGCTATATGCATCAGCGCTTGTACGCGCCTTCATCGCCAACACTTCGCTCGACTTCGCTGTTAAGACGGGTGTCTTGACGGAAAAACAAAACGTCACCCCGGCGCCGATTTGGCTTTTCGCCGTAATGGTTCCGCCATGAAGTTTCGCAATGCCGTACGCCAAGTTCATAGAGATCATCGCCGATGGCCGGCCATGAAGAAACGGATTAATATCAAATAGCTCAGGCGCAAAATATGTGCGCGCGCGGGATTGATCCATCCCTCTGCAAGTATCCTTTACCAAGACTTCAACCTTCGCAGGTTCTTTATCACCGCTGCCCGTGCTCACAAATTCAACCGTAATATTGCCTTGCTTGGTCTGATGCGCCGCCTGATCCAGCAATGTCATGATGCACTGCCTGACCCTGACCGGGTCTGCTTTCACCCATAGCTCATGCTTGGCGTTACAGGCGATTGCCAGATCATAACCCGCTTCTTCATATTTTTTCCGCCGAATTGTAACCACTTCTTCCAACAGGCTTTTTAATTCGAACAGCTCAGGCTCCAGTATAATCGACCCTTCAGTCAGTTGAAAAACTTCGACAACATCCAGCAAGATACGGTTCAGGTCCGCCGTCGAACAAGACAGGCGCCTCATGCTGGTCTGGCCGTTCGGGCTCAGGCTTTGCACTTCATTGCGCAGAGCGTTCATTAAACCGAGAATATTATTTAAAGGCGTGCGCAACTCATGAGAGGCGGCGTTCATCAACGCTGTGTGTTGTTTGATCGCTTTCCTGGTCGCTTTTCTGACTTCCCGTTTGTGCAGACTTCTAAAATAAAACGCCCCCGCTATCAGGCCTGTAGCGAGCAAGAAAACCACCCCAATCAAGATGTATGGTTGCGTCATAAAAAATCCCGTTCAGGGGCAATTATGACAGATCGTGATTAATCGGCGATTAACTCAATACATTCTTAACGCTTTTCGGCGCATCGGGCGCAGACAACAAAAGGGATCTGACTTTAAGGATTTTCGCCGTTTAAAATCCGTGTGATTTCAGCGATGTATTTTCGGGCATTTTCATTAGCCGGATCAAGGGCCAAAGACTTCTCATAATTCTCGAGCGAACGCTCATAATCCTTATCAGCGAAATATGCTTCTCCTAAGCTATCATACCCGTTTGAGCCTTCAGGAAATTCAGAGACGAGCAATTTGAAAATCTCGATCGCACCTTTGATCTTTCCCTCGCCCAAAACCGCATATCCGAGATTGTTCAGCGCCTGCTCATTATCAAAATCATAGAGATCGTAATTGGCTTCTTTCATCTCATGATACGTTTCCAGACAGCCTTGTACGTCTTCTAAACACTCCTTTTCGAGCGCCTGACTGAGAGACTTTTTCGGGATTGAAAAATCTTCTCCTTTATTAATCGCTTCAATCGCTTCGGTAATTTCAAACACTTTGTAGTTCTTATTATTCGTCAACAGAACAATCATCAGATCTTCCGCCAGGTCGTATGTCATCAGCGCTTCGTAATTATACGATGATCCGTGATGTTGGTGATAGGTAGCCACGTCGCCCTCAAAGCGGCCAAGCCCCATGGCGCCCAGTTGGTTTTCTGAATAGGAATGAAATACAGTCTCAAGCGAGGAAGCGCTAATCAGCTTACCTTCATGTAACGCCGTCAACCATTGCACCATGTCATCTGCAGTTAAATGTACCCAGCCCGTAATTGGATAAACAATAAATGGATCATCTACTAAATTAGTATTGAATGCCTGAACCACTAAAGGGGAACCTTCAGGGGGATCAATAACAGCATGCTTCATTCCACTGGGCTTCAACATATTATCAATTGTAAATTGCTCGAATGATTGCCCCGTAATCTCCGCAATAATTAGGCGCTGCAGAAAAACGTTGTTGTTGCTATAAAGGTAGCCCTGGCCAGGCTGAAACTCGAGCTCATCCAGTTTTATCAAATCATTGAAAACATCGTCAGGCGTTTCAGCCGTATCCCAGTTTACGCGCGGCAACCCGCTTGTGTAATTTAGCAGATGTCTGATCTGAATCTGTTCGGCCCACTCAGGCAGCGCGGGAATATAGTCTGACACTTTATCGTCCAGCGTTAACTTGCCGCGCTCTTTTAAAATCATGACGCCAACGGCGTTAAACTCTTTTGCAATTGACCCGACATTAAAGATCGAAGCGCTTGAAAGTTTTTCCGAACGAGAACTGTTCGTGTAACCCAGAGAATTCTCGTAAAGAGTTTTGCCACCCTTGATGACGATGATGTTGCCATTAAAGGCGCCTCTATCATGGCTTTCCTCCACCAACATCGAGATCTTGTCGGAGAGCTCTGCATGATCGGTGGTGCTTTTTTGCGAGGGTGTTTCTCGTGCACAAGAGGAAACACCAGGCAACAATATTATCAGGGCAACGCCAATTAGAATTTTCTTTATGACCACGGTCACTTCTTCCAAACTTGGTTCAATTCACACAAAGATTAATCACACGCTACTTACTCAGTAAGCTATGGCGACTAACCACAATCTGGGCGCCCATGTCTCCTGAAAGATGAATTTTTTAAAGAATTTTAGACGAGCTGTTGCTTTGAGGCGTTGAAAGTCGTCGACCAAGGCCACCCATCAATAATGAATGATAATCCGGGCGCTGGATGCCGCTGCAGGAATGATGATTGTTTCGGTCAGGGTCACGCCACATCGCAAATGCGCCATGTCGCGACCGTCTTCGTCGGTGACGCGCACTTCCTGCCCATCGCCGCAGTCCAGAAAACTGCCGCGCCCTTTTTCCACCACATAAAGATAATTCGGCGGGG
>BQJH01000074.1 GCA_021604605.1 Hyphococcus sp. | reverse complement strand
TTGGTCCGTTGCTTAAAGTCTGGCGCGAAAAGGATTTTGACCAGGCGATTGCCCGCGCGAATGCGACGAAGTTTGGTTTATCTGCCGGACTACTGTCCGACGATAAAACGAAATGGGAAAAGTTTCTCGCATTGTCCCATGCAGGCGTCGTCAACTGGAATCGACAGACGACAGGCGCATCAGGTGCAGCGCCATTTGGCGGTCTCGGTGCTTCAGGCAATCATCGCCCCGCCGGGTATTACGCGGCGGATTACTGTGCTTATCCGGTTGCGTCGATGGAAGGCGAAAGCCTTCTTCCGAAGGCGGATGATGCTGTGGGGGTAAAGTGACGCTTAATCTGCGACAGGTGGTTTTGTTGAAGCGCCGAATGCTTGAATTCGATTTCCATCGGGATCCAATATGATGACTGAATGGGTGCCCAGAGCTTCGTCGTAAAAAACTTCTCCATTGCCGAAGAACGTAATGTCGTTTGCACGCCAGAGAGAAACTGTTTCATTAAAAGAGGGAAGTAAAAACCCTGCCTTGAATATCCCCTTCGAGCGATTGACATAGTCAGGTGCGGCCGGATTAAATTCAATAATCTCGACAAAGCCCATTTCGCCTTTGAGTAAGACAATTTCTGCGCGCTCTGTGCTGATTTCCCGCGCGGTTTCCATTTCGAACACTGACTTGTACCAATTGGCGCTGGCATCAGCGTCAGAAGCAATGATTGCAAAAAATCCGCCTTTTGGGTCATCAACTTCAGTGGTGGCGCAACCACTCAAGCTTGCCAGAAGTGCAAAAAAAGAGAATATCCCTATGTGTTTCATGATCTGACCTCTCCGTTTTGCTCAACTGCAGAGCTGTTAGTCAGAAAATACTATAAACGAGCTAAAAGCGCTAATGACATATAAAGAATACAATTTCGATGGCTTGATTGGTCCAACGCACAATTATGCGGGGCTTTCATTTGGCAACCTTGCCTCAGCAACGAACGCTGGCGCCGCGTCAAACCCGCGTGAAGCAGCGTTGCAAGGCCTGCAAAAAATGCGTTCTGCGATGGAATTGGGATTGGGGCAGGGGTTTCTACCACCGCAAGATCGTCCGCATTTGAAGACTTTACGAGCGCTCGGCTTTTCAGGGGCTGATACTCAAGTCATTGAAAAAGCTGTCGCAACAGAGCCGCAACTTCTCGCAAACTGTTATGCAGCGTCGTGTATGTGGACAGCGAATGCGGGGACCGTAGCGCCGTCACCTGACACACAAGATGGCAAAGTGCACTTTACGCCCGCTAATTTGGCGGCAAATTTTCACCGCTCCATTGAAGCGGATACAACGGCGCGAGTTCTTGAGCATTTGTTTGATGACGAGAATATGTTTGTACATCATCCTCCATTACCGGGCGCGATGCATTTCGGGGATGAGGGCGCTGCAAATCATGGGCGCTTATGTGAACAGCATGGCGACGCCGGGATTCATTTATTCGTATATGGTGAGGATGGAGAGAGATTTCCTGCACGCCAAAAGAAGCGGGCGAGTGAAGCGGTCGCCAGAAACCACCAGCTTGCCCCTAAGAGTACGGTTTTTGTGGAGCAGTCAAAGGCGGCGCTTGATGCGGGCGCCTTTCACAACGATGTTGTGGGTGTCGCCAACGGAACCGTTTTGTTCCTGCATGAGCAGAGCTTTTCTGATCCGAAGGCGGCTTACGCTTCAATTCGTAAAGCAGCGCCTTTCGTGGAAATTGTTGAAGCTCCTCAAGCGGAAGTCTCGCTCGAAGATTGCATCAAGTCTTACTTATTCAATTCACAACTTTTAACATTGCCCGGCGGAGAAATGGCATTGCTATTGCCAACCGAGGCGGAGGAAAACCCTCGCGTTAAAGCATTTGTGGATGATACGGTTGCAAAAAATAATCCGATTAACCGCGTTATATACAAAAATGTGCGCGAATCCATGCGCAATGGCGGTGGGCCTGCATGTTTGCGGTTGCGCGTTGTTTTATCTGAACAGGAAGCCGCAGCGACCAACCAGCATTTTATTTTGAATGAAGAAAAGATCGGTAAATTGGAAGCGTGGGTAAATGCTCATTATCGTGATCGTGTTATGCCGGATGATTTGCGCGACCCTGAATTTATGACAGAGAGCTTTGCCGCTATGCAGGCTCTTACTGATCTACTCGGAATGGGCGCCTTTTACGATTTCCAACGATAACGATCTGCTAGCGCCGTTGCGGCTCCGGCAATGGCATGACAACTTTTCGTTCGACTTCACGGAGTGTAAAGCTCGACTCGACAGTGGCGATATTGTCCATGCGCAAAATCGTTTCAGACAAAAATGTTTCATAACTTGAGAGCGTAGGGACGAGTACGCGAATAAAGTAATCAAACTTTCCGGTAACGAGGTAGCACTCCATGACTTCCGGACGTTTTTTGATTTCGGCCTCAAATTCACGCAAGGTTTTATCATCTTCGCGTTCCAGTTTTACGAGAATGATTACAGTGACGTTGACGCCGAGGGCCTCACGATCGATTTCAGTGTGATAGCCTTTGATAACGCCATCGGCTTCCAACCGACGAAGACGGCGAAGGCATGGTGTGGGCGAGAGGCCGACTTTGTCAGCAAGGTCGGCATTGGTGATGCGCGCATTTTCCTGTAGATATCTCAGGATCTTGTGGTCGATATGATCGAGCTTCATGGGTATCTTTCCTAGAATGTAGTATATATTTAGCATTATCTGCTAAGCGTCAAGCGTTCACTCTACTGATTTGACCGAAAGCACCTTGCGTCATTGGCTATATATGCGCCCATCGTGTTTCGCGATACCCACAATTTTAAAATGAAGCTGCCGACGTAATCAGATAGGGAGAGCACCTTGTTAGAGAGCCGTGAGATTCACACCGATGGATGGCAAAAAATTGTCCACTTTAATGATAAAGAAGCAGGGTTGAATGCAATCATCTCTGTTCATGACGCGACACTAGGTCCGGCGTGCGGTGGGTGCCGTATTTTCCCTTATGAAAGCTTTGAAGCTGGTCTGGACGATGTCAAAAACCTCTCCCGGGGCATGACCTACAAAAACGCTATTGGCGGCATTCCTTTTGGCGGCGGCAAGGCGATTATTTTTGCAGACGCTAAAAAAGAAAAAACAACCGAATTGCTCAAAGCCTTTGGCGCTGCTGTAGACAGCCTGAAGGGCCTTTACTACACTGCAGAAGATTCAGGTGTAACCGAAGCAGATATGGAGACCATCCGCTCGGTTACAGATTATGCTGCTGGCATCGGTGCTAACGGCATAGGCGGAAACCCATCTCCATTTACAGCGCGCGGTGTCTGGCGCGGCGTACAGGCGGCCGCGCGTTACAAACTGGGCGCGGATACGCTTAAAGGCGTTCGGGTTTCTATTCTTGGCGTAGGGGCGGTCGGAATGGAGCTTGCCCGCTTAATCCACGAAGAAGGTGGGGAATTGGTCGTCGCTGATGTCAATCAAGAGTCGGTCAAAATGGCTGCAGAGCGATTTGGCGCTTCGATTGTCAGCCCTGATGAAGCGATCGCTGCTGATGTAGATATTTTTGCCCCATGCGCTCTCGGTGGTTCCATCAATGAAGCAAGCATTGACCGGCTGAAGGCAAAAGTCATTGCCGGGGCGGCTAATAATCAGCTGAAAACACCCTTGATGGATGCAGGGCTACATCACCGAGGCGTGCTATACGCACCAGATTACGTTATTAATGCTGCGGGCGTTATCAGCGTTGGACTTGAAATATTGAATCGTTGGTCGGAAGCAGAAATGATCAAACGGATTGATAAAATCGACAACACACTGACCGCAATTTTCGAGCGTTCTGAAAAAGAAGACCGACCGACTGGCGCTGTTGCTGATCAATTGGCTATGGAAATTATCGAGCGAGGCAGGCAGGCGGCCTGATCCTCTGCAATCTGGAGAATAACATGACCCAACAAGACCCAATCGTTATAGCAGGTATGACGCGCACGCCCATCGGGAACTTTCTGGGCGTCTTTACTGGTGTTAAAGCAACCGAACTTGGCGCCCGAGCAATTGCAGAAGCGCTCAACCGTGGCGGTGTAAAAGCGGACGCAGTAGATGAAGTTTTGATGGGTTGTGTTCTACCGGCCGGGTTGGGCCAAGCGCCGGCACGCCAGGCATCGCTTGGCGCAGGCATTCCTCAATCTGCGGGCTGTACGACTGTCAACAAGATGTGTGGATCCGGCATGAAAACCGTCATGATGGCGCATGACGCCATTCTAGCCGGTGCTGGTGATGTTATTGTCGCTGGCGGCATGGAAGCTATGACCAATGCTCCCCATCTCCTGCCTTCCGGTCGTGGTGGCATCAAATATGGCGCGGGCAAAGTCTATGACCACATGGCCATTGATGGCCTTGAAGACGCATACGAGCCGGGCCGGGCCATGGGTGTTTTTGCAGAAAAATGCGCAAGGGAATGGCAATTCTCGAGAGAAGATCAGGATGAATATTCTATGCGCTCTGTGACCCGTGCGCAAACTGCTATCAAAGATGGTTCATTCAAAGATGAAATCACACCAGTTGAGGTGAAAACTCGAAAGGGCGTTGTAACCATCACTGATGATGAGAAGCCAGGTTTAGTAGATGCTGCTAAAATACCGGGGTTGAGAGCGGCCTTCGAAAAAGACGGTACCGTTACAGCGGGCAATGCATCGGCGATTTCTGATGGCGCCGCGGCTTTAGTTTTGATGCGTCAATCCACTGCGGATAAAGAAGGCGCAAAGCCAATCGCCCGCATCATTGCGCATTCTACCCATGCACAGGAGCCGGAATGGTTTACGACGGCGCCAGTTGCCTCGATCAGCACGGTATTGGAAAAAGCTGGTTGGGCAGCTGATGAGGTCGACCTTTATGAGATCAATGAGGCGTTCTCGGTTGTGCCTTTGGCGGCGATGCGCGAGCACAAGCTCCCTGCTGAAAAAGTCAATATTCACGGCGGCGCCATTGCTTTGGGCCATCCCATTGGCGCTTCTGGCGCCCGTATCCTTTGCACGTTGGTCAGCGCTTTGAAAAAGACAGGTGGCAAAAAAGGGATTGCTTCGTTATGTATTGGCGGTGGTGAAGCAACTTCAGTAGCATTGGAGCTCGTTTAATAATAATGGCCGACAAACTAACTTTCGATTGGACCGACCCGCTAAGTCTGGAAACACAACTCACAGACGAAGAACGTATGATCCGAGATGCTGCGCGTGGATATTCGCAAGATAAGCTCATGCCGCGCGTTATTTCCGCTAATCGCGAGGAGCGGTTTGATCGTGAGATCATGACGGAGTTAGGCGAGCAAGGTTTGCTGGGTGCAACGGTTGCGGAAGAATATGGCGGCGGCGGCGCCAGTCATGTCGCCTATGGGTTGATTGCAAGAGAGGTTGAGCGCGTTGATAGTGGTTACCGTTCTGCCATGTCAGTTCAGTCATCTTTGGTTATGTACCCGATCGAGACTTTCGGTACAGAAGAACAAAAACAAAAATACTTGCCCAAACTTGCCAGCGGTGAGTGGGTTGGTTGTTTTGGGTTGACCGAGCCTGATGGTGGGTCGGACCCTGGCGCGATGAGAACCAAAGCCGAACCAGTTTCTGACGGGTACAAACTTAATGGTTCAAAAATGTGGATCACGAATTCACCAATTTCTGATCTGGCTGTGGTTTGGGCGAAGCTGGACGGAGACATTCGTGGGTTTATCGTTGATCGTGATGCGGATGGTTTTGAGACGCCAAAAATTGAAGGCAAACTTTCTTTGCGGACATCGATCACGGGTGAGATTTCTCTTGATGGTGTGGTTGTGTCTGAAGAAAACCTTTTGCCAAATGTCAAAGGGTTACGGGGGCCATTTTCGTGCTTGAATAAGGCGCGCTACGGCATTTCTTGGGGCGCAATGGGCGCTGCAGAATTTTGCTGGGCGGCGGCGCGGGACTACGCGATGGACCGCGTAGTCTTTGGTAAGCCAATTGCGGGCACACAGCTCGTGCAAAAGAAATTGGCCGACATGCAAACCGAAATAGCGTTAGGCCTTCAGGGGTCGCTACAACTTGGCCGGTTGCTTGATAGCGGCGCCTATGTGCCGGAAGCGATTTCTCTGTTGAAGCGCAATAATTGTGGGAAAGCGTTGGATATTGCCCGTGTTGCTCGTGATATTCATGGCGGCAATGGTATTTCCGATGAGTACCATATTCTTCGGCATGCGATGAACCTTGAGACAGTCAACACCTATGAAGGAACGCATGATATTCATGCGCTTATCCTTGGGCGGGCCATGACAGGATTACAGGCATTTCAATAATACGGACAGGCTGACGCCTATCGGCCATTATCATAGCAAGTAGGGAGGTTTGTTTGTTACGCTCGCTGTTTGCTATCATTGTAGCTTCAATTCTTGGATTGACCGTTGCAAAGGTTATTGAGGGCGGTGGGCAAGCTTTGTTCTTCTCTGATGGTGAAGGTTTGAGCCCAAATGGATCTCTTTCTCTAAACTATCATGTATTATTGTTGGTTGGCTGGTTGTTTGGCGCTTTTGCCGCGTCATCAATTGCGTTGTTACTTGGCAGTCGGTGGGCGCCTTTAGGCATGCTGGCGAGTGTAACGATCATGTTAGCGTCTTTTTTGACGATCACGAGTTTTTCGTTGGACCTGCTTTTATTTCCAGCTGCTTGTCTTTTTATAGCTGCTGGTAGTTATGCAGCACACAGACTTATAAATCCTGTTAGCGCTCTACCCGTTTCTAGAAAACAGCAGGAACCTTTTTATGACGAGTGAGGCCATACCCGCGGCCACAATATTATTGTTACGCGACAAACCGGATTTGCAAGCGCTGATGATTGAGCGCCATGCGGACATGAAGTTTGCAGGCGGAGCTTTGGTGTTTCCTGGCGGGCGAATTGAGCTAACGGATCAAGACCCGGCATGGGTGGACTATGTATGTGGTGATTATCCTGTTGATCAAGCAGCGCCGAGAGTTGGCGCGATCAGAGAAGCGTTTGAAGAGACAGGCATATTGCTGGCGCGACGTAAGGGTGAGCGCGATTTTATTGGTGACAATGACGTTTTGAAATTGTCCAAACACCGAAAAGCTGTTGAAGATGATGATCAGTTGTTTTTGGAGCTAATCAGGCAGGAAGGGCTCGTTTTAGCCTGCGATGCGTTAGTGCTTTATGCTCGGTGGTTACCGCCGGAAGATGTTACACATCGGCGTTATTTCACATGGTTTTTTGCAGCTCTGGCGCCTGGCAACCAAACGGCGAGAGAGGACGGGAATGAGGCGACCGATGTGGTCTGGGTTTCACCGCGATCAGTCGTAAAGGAAGCTCAACCGACTAAGAAACGCATGATATTTCCAACCATGAGAAATGTAGAATTATTGAGCGTTAGTCAAACAGCGCAAGAGGTTTTGGACTTCGCTCAAGAACGTAAGATTGAAACAGTTCAACCTAAGCTCATTGAACGAGGTAACGTCAAGTATATTTCGATTCCTGATGGGCTAGGTTACCCCATAATTGAAGAACGATTGGATAAAGCAATCAGAAAGTAGTTGCTTTACGAGGCGGCTGATTTTTGTTCGTTTCGCCACTCTATAATTGCTTGGCGTGTATAAATGAGAGCTACCAGATCATAGAGAGAATGCGTAACTATGGGCGCCAGAAGATTGTCTGTCGCAACAAATACGATACCTAAATAAATACCAACCAGCCCAGCAATAAGCGCGTATAAAATCGTCCGCATATGCAAAAGGCCAAAAATAATGTTGGGTATAATAACTGCCAATATGATAGGTGAGAAATCGCTCATCCAGCTTTGGAAAACGCCGCGAAACAGCAATTCTTCACTGATGCCTGCAGCAAGCGCGATAATCAGAATGCGAAGTGGTGTAAACTCAAACCCAATTTCTGCAAAAAATTGAATCTGAGATTGCCGAAACTCTTGCATAACTTGGTTGGTGGTAGCTGAAAACCACCACAAAAAACCAGCGAGCGGAAGGGTGGCGACAACGCCTAGTGCAATGCCTTTCACAGACAAACCTATTTGAGGCGCAATAGCTGTATTCAGAAAAATACTTAAGCCATAGGCTAACAAACCAAGAAAAACTGTTCCAGCGATCATTGTCGCGAAAGTTCGGTTTTCAGAGTTTTTTAATAAGGAAGGCAAAATCGTTTCAGCGCCGCTTTAAACTGCCAAGTAAGCCGCGTACAACTTCTCGCGCGAGAGTGCGTGCAGCCGTCTTAAACGCTGCCTCGCCTACAGATTGTCGGTTAGAGCGTCGTCTCTTTGGTTTAGCTTTTTTGGCGTTTCTTTTTTCGTTCTTTTCCTGCTGCTTTGCTAACCGTTCTGCTCTTTCATGCAAAACTTCGTAAGCAGATTCTCTATCGATTGTATTGATATATTTATCGTTCATCTCTGATGCGCCAAGAATTGATTTTCGTTCTTTTTTTGTAATTGGTCCCATGCGAGAGCAGGGGGGGCGGATGAGAGTGCGTTGTACAACGCCGGGCGCTCCTTTGCTGATGAGTGTTGAGACCAGTGCTTCGCCGATGCCAAGGTCAGTAATGACATCGCGTGTTTTAAACGCTTTGTTAGGGCGAAATGTGTCAGCGGCTGCATTCACGACGCGTTGCTCTTTTGGGGTAAAGGCTCGAAGTGCGTGTTGTACTCTGTTGCCTAATTGGCTTGAAACACTATCGGGAACGTCAAGCGGGTTTTGCGTAACAAAGAAAACACTGACACCTTTAGAACGGATCAACCGCACTACTTGTTCTATCTTTTGCAATAATGCCTTTGGCGCCTCATCAAAAAGTAAGTGTGCTTCATCAAAAAAGAAAGCCAATATTGGTTTTTCCGGGTCGCCTATTTCCGGTAGTTCTTCAAATAGCTCGGAGAGCAACCATAACAGGAAGGTTGCATATAGCTTTGGTGTTTGCATCAGCTTGTCGGCGGCGAGTATGTTGATAATGCCTTCGCCATCGTCGGTCGTGCGTAAAAGGTCTGTCAGATCAAGAGCCGGTTCGCCAAAGAAATTCTCAGCGCCTTGTTCTTCGAGCGCTAAGAGGCGCCGCTGGATTGCGCCAACGGAGGCTCTGGAAACATGGCCGTATTCCGCTGACAGTTCTTTTGAACGATTGGCAACTTCAACGAGCAACGCCCGGAGGTCTTTTAGATCTAGCAGCAAAAGGCCTTCATCATCGGCCAGTCTGAAAGCGAGCGTTAAGACACCTTCCTGTGTGTCATTCAGACCAAGTAGGCGCGCTAGTAACAACGGCCCCATTTCAGTGACGGTTGTGCGGATAGGATGGCCCTGATCGCCAAAAAGATCCCATAGACAAACTGGATAAGGTGCTGGTTCATAAGGGGCGAGACCAACTTCTCCGGCGCGTTTCGTCAGAAAGTCTTTCAGCTTTATAGGTTGTGAAATGCCGGCCAGGTCACCTTTCACATCAGCGACGAAAACCGGAACACCAGCCTTTGACAAGCCTTCAGCGATTATCTGTAACGTAACAGTTTTGCCAGTGCCTGTAGCTCCAGCAATTAAGCCATGTCGGTTTG
Source organism: Hyphococcus sp. (assembly GCA_021604605.1). Lineage (GTDB taxonomy): Bacteria > Pseudomonadota > Alphaproteobacteria > Caulobacterales > Parvularculaceae > Hyphococcus. Next base: position 1,982 of record BQJH01000074.1, on the reverse strand, counting down.
CATATTTGAGGTTGAGGTACTCCGGGTTTTCACTCTTTCCCAGAAAGACAAAGTTCTCTTTCATTTCCGCCCCATATCGCTGATCGCCTGATAAATCCGTGTAAGGGCAACCGGTTTATCCGGCAAGCAACATCCCAGTATTATTGCCAATTCGTCAGTAAATATCGTGGTTTAGGGATTACCTATGCCATTTACGCTGCCTGTAATATCGTTTAATTTGACTTCTTGGAATTTTCACACCGCCGCTCCTGGGCGGGCTAAAGGGGAACGGGCATGTTTAGACTATTATTGATTATTGCAGCAGTGTTGGCTGTCATTATTGGCGTATCGAAGCTTCGTAACGCTGGGGTCGTAACCACGGAAGACAATGTTGAAACGACAGAGACTATGGAAGAGGCAAGCGCCGACAGTGCAAGTGACAGTAGCATGAGCGAAGATGCGGATATTGCCGAAGCCGCAGACGAGACCGGTGACACGGTAAATGAGGAAATGGCTGATACAGCTGAGGACTTAACGGATGCTGCAAGTGACGCAATAGAAGACGTCTCAGACGGCGTGGCAGATGCCGCCGATGCTGTTGAAAGCGAAATATCAGAGGCAGCAGATGAAGTGAGCGACGCCATGGAAGAAGCGTCTGGCAGCGAAGAAGCCTCTGAAGAACCGGAAACTGCTGGTGCAGAAGAAGAGCCAAATAATTAACGACACTGAAATTGAACTATTAAAACCGCTGCCTATCTTAGGCGGCGGTTTTTCTTTGGGGCTTGTTTTTTGCCGCACGTTTTCAGGCGTTAATAAAGTCGGAATGCAAAATCAGTAGTTTAGGGCTGTTTTGAAGTGCCACCTTATGGACGGACCTATGGATAACGCCCCTTTGATTGATACCGATCACCTTGACAAATATGTCATGGGTGACACCTCGCTCCGGGATGAAGTTCTGACGATCTTTAATGATCAGGCGGTTGTTCTCGAACAACAATTTTCAGATGCGCAATCTGATGAAGACTGGACAGAAGCTGCCCACGCTCTGAAAGGTGCTTCGCGCGGAATCGGCGCCTGGGCATTGGGAGATTTATGTGATGACGCAGAATCTTTAATCGGGGTAATCAGCGACAAAACAGAAAAGCGCGCCGCGTTGCTGAAAAAAATCAGTGATCAGATAAAAGCCACGCGGACAGCTTCAGAAGTGTTGTGTGCAAGCTAGCGCGCTTGTTTATCTTTTAAGTTCGGCCATTGCCCCTTCTATACCCGACAATGTCAGCGGGTACATACGATCGCCAATGATTTCACGGATTAAGCCTGTCGAGGGAACATAGTCCCAACTGTCTTTATTGACAGGGTTAAGCCAGACCACGCTTTCGTAAATATCCGTGACCCGCTTTAACCAGGTCGCTCCGGGTTCTTCATTAAAATACTCAACTGACCCACCAGGCACGGTGACCTCATAAGGGCTCATAGACGCGTCGCCGATAAAAATGATTTTGTAATCGTGCGGGTATTTATGCAGCACGTCCCAAGTAGGAATTTTCTCGGTCCATCGTCGCCTGTTCTCTTTCCAGACAAAGTCATAAAGACAGTTATGGAAGTAAAAATATTCCATATGTTTGAATTCTGTCCGCGCTGCAGAGAACAGTTCTTCTGACATACGGATGAACGGGTCCATTGATCCGCCAACATCAAAAAACAACAGCACCTTGATTGTATTCCGTCGCTCAGGACGCATCTTGATGTCCAGGTAGCCCGCGCGTGCAGTCGCATCGATTGTATTGTCGAGATCAAACTCTTCTGGGGCTCCCTTACGCGCAAAACGGCGCAACCGTCGCAATGCAACTTTTATGTTGCGCGTTCCGAGCTCAACTTGGTCATCGAGGTTTTTATATTCCCGTTTTTCCCAAACTTTAACGGCGCGTCCCTGCCGTTTGCCCTCATTGCCAATGCGGATACCCTCTGGGTTATAGCCGCCAGAGCCAAAAGGTGAGGTGCCG
>BQJH01000073.1 GCA_021604605.1 Hyphococcus sp. | reverse complement strand
CTGCAGGGATTGAGTAAGATTACGCTCCTCTTCCAACGCCTCCGTTAGCCTGTCGGTTTCGGCGTTGAGGGCTTGCCTCAAGCCATCGATATCGTTTGCAATTTTTTCTTCCTGCTCAGCGGTTAGTGCAGAAGTTGTAGTTAGCTGCGACGGACCCTCTTCAGCCGCAGCAGATATCTCCACCTCATTTTGGCCCTCAACCGTGGCAGCGTCAGCTTCATCATCAGCCACAAGAGGCTCGTTTTCTTCATCACCGGATTGATCTTCCGCCTGTATTGTTGTCTCCGGATCAAATTTAGAGATCGCGGCGTCTGTGCTGACTTCAGATTCATCCTCAACTGCTGGGAGCGCGACAGGCGGCTCTTCATTCGTGATTTTTTCCGCCAGCCCTGACGTATCAGGCAAAGGCGGAAGATATGTTTCACTCCCCGCATTTTCAGATGCGTCTTCAGGCACAACTTCCGATACAGGGGCAGTCTCTAAGGGCTTTTCGATTTCTTCCCTTGGTATATCTGCTCTACCATTTGAGATTTTTGCATCCTCAATAACAGGCCTTGAAATATCTTTCTCTGCGGCGTCTTCAGCATCTGGCTCTTTTGCTTCAACAACCACTTCAGCTACTTCATCCGTATCAGGAATATTTTCGTCACTCTCTGCCGAAGTCGCGGGAACGGAAATTTCTTGATCCGCCTTGCTGCTCACCACAGAAGCGGCTTGCCCTCGCCAGACAAAAAACAGAGCGAGCGCGATGACTGAAAAAACAATAAATAGAATAACCCCCGGCGTCAGCGTTGAAGGCCTGGAAGCAGGATCTGTGTCTGGGCTTGGGTCTGGATCTGGCTCAGTCTCGCTATTGCTACCCTGGAGATCAACTTCAGGCGTAGCACCCTTTAATGCATCGCCCTCATCAACAATTTCCGCCTCAACTTCTGGGATGAAGGCGTCATCAGTCGGCGTTTTTTTGTCAGAGGGAACATCGCCCTCATGGTCATTATTATCCGCCATAAACTCCTCAATCGCGCCCTATTGCACCAGCTTTCAGGCCAGTTTTAGACCGCCTGTAGGTAAGCACTCCGACGCACTGGCTCAAGCTTTCTTCGCCATCATCTCAACCATAGAGGCGGAATTGCGCTCTTTCGCGATTTCAATGCTTTTCCACTTCAGAGCGCTTGCCTCCTCAGCGACAGCAGTGCTCAAGCAAGCGGCATGGGCCGTTTTGAGAGCGCTGTCCAAGCCAGCCTTGACAACGAGCCTGACAAAAAGAGCCGCTGTGCGCGGCGAGAACAAGGGCGCCCATAATCCCTCAGCGCCCGCCTCAAGCGTTTCATTTAATACAAGCGGCAGACCTTCAGCTTCCTGCATTTCATAGATGACTTCCCTTCGGGCGGGGATGCCAAGCTCACCCAACGCCCCGATAAGATCACCCGCCTGATGCGTTCCCGCAATGTGCAATACATCACCGGCAAAACCATGGCGCTTGGCGTCAACAAGCTGGCTCAAACTGGATACGTCACCACCGGCAATAAAAACATTTTGGAAGCAGGCCGCACCGGCCTCTTTCGCGGTCGCCTCCCCAACAGCGAAAGTTGGCAAAGCCCGCGCGCCTTCAACCCGCACAAACGCCCTCACCCCATTTGCAGACGTAAACGCCAGGGCGCCGACACCGCCCATATTCGGCTCCCGATCATGAAAGACCTGACGCATGAGCGGGCAAATAACCGGCTCAAGCCCGGCGGCCTCACACAGAGCCGCAAAAGCCTGAGCGTCTGGCAATGGGCGAGTGATTAGCACCTTCATCGATAAAAATGTCCTTTAGATGCAAGCAAACGCTTTGCGTTCATGGTGTCGTTTCTGAGCCGGCACAATCCGTCCAATAGAAGGTCAACGCCATTATCACGCAAAGTCTCTTGCCCTTCTCGCTATTTTCCTGTCCATGCGTCAAACGCTTTCAAGGATGCTGTTCGCTGACCCAAAAACCGACCAAAGCTTTGCTCGTTCTTGGCCTGGAGACAAGCTGTGATGATACCGCTGCAGCAATCATCAGGCGCGAACCTGACGGACGATGCCGCATCCTCTCTAATGAGATCTGGACGGAGCATGATGACCATGCTGCTTTCGGCGGTATTGTGCCGGAAATTGCAGCACGCAGTCATGTAGAACGCCTCGACAGAACCATCGAAAAAGCGGTTAGCAACGCTGAGATTAATTTTCAGGATTTGGACGCCATCGCGGCAACGGCCGGGCCGGGTCTTGTTGGCGGGGTGATGGTGGGGCTTACCACCGGCAAAGCGCTCAGTCTTGCTCATGACAAATCTCTCATCGCCATCAATCATCTGGAAGGCCATGCCCTTTCAGCGCGCATGACCGAACCGGCTGATTTTCCCTATCTGCTCCTCCTAATTTCCGGCGGCCATACCCAGCTCATCTGGGTGTCGGGCATTGGAGAATATCAACGCCTTGGCTCAACCATCGACGACGCTGCGGGAGAGGCGTTCGATAAAACTGCAAAGCTGCTTGGGCTTGGGCAGCCCGGTGGTCCCCGTATCGAGTCTGCGGCAACAGGCGGGCGGGCGGACAAGTATGACTTCCCCAAACCCCTTGCCCAAAGAGAGGGATGTGATTTTTCATTTTCGGGCCTGAAGACAGCCGTTCGAGACGCCGCCGAAAATCTGGAAGAGATTTCCGGTCAGGATGTCGCCGACCTTGCCGCATCGTTTCAGTTTGCCGCCGCGCGCCATCTCACATTGCAAACAGAAAAAGCCATGGCAAATTTATCGGTTTCTGAGGGACGCTTGGTCGTCGCAGGCGGTGTCGCCGCCAACTGCGCCATTAAATCCATGCTGGGTTCACTATGTGAACGAAAGAATTGGAAGCTTTTCTTTCCGCCGCCAAAGCTGTGCACTGATAATGGAGCCATGATCGCCTGGGCCGGTGCAGAAAGGCTGGCGGCAGGTATGACCGATGACATAACCGATGTGCTGGCTCTTGCTCCCAGGGCGCGATGGCCGCTGGCGCCGCCACCAGAAGGGTTCGAAATTGGGGGCGGCCGTAAAGGACCGAAGGCATAAATCGGCTGGCAGTTTATTTTTTTGATCGGCGGGCTTTGATATCTTTGACCACATCTTTCAGCGTAATCGCATCAAGCTCGGCCATAAACGCTTCCTCAGCATTTTTTACCGCGCTCTCAAACACCGGTTGAATATTCCCGCCAACAGAGCATTTCTCATCGGGAATACTTCTCGGCGGCTGGACAAGAGCTGGCGCTTCAACGGCGTTAAAAATATCCAGTAAAGAGATTTTTCTTGGCCCTTTGGCGAGCATGGCCCCGCCGCCCTTGCCTAATTGTGAAGTTGATAGACCCTCCTCCGCCAGAGCACACAAGAGACGGCGCACGACACTTGGGTTGGTCCCAGCACTCTTAGCAATTGCTTCGGAGGTTTGCGGTTGATCACGGTGAGACGCCAGAAATGCAAGTATATGCGTCGCGACAGCAAAGCGTGTTGATACGGCCATACCGCTCTATACTAAACTGTACTTATGTCAGCAACACACAAGCATAAAACAAATTATTGAGTAAAATTAAGGCCATACTCGGCCCTACCCGGTAAAACTTTGATAACCATCACTTGAACAAAAAAAACGCGGAAGCCGGGGGGCGACTTCCGCGTTCTAGGATCACTGCAGCGAAGGGAGGTACGTCCTAACTAGGGGAAGGGGACGAACGCTACAGTCATCAGGGGTTCGTTTTTGGGTTAAGCGATAATGCCTTGAGTGGCAAAATCAGCAAAACCAAAAAGGGCAACGCCAAGGATGGCGGTCAAAGCAAGCGTAACAGTCGCCTGGATGACAAAATCTCTAATTGGTGCGGACATGGCTTATTCAATCCTCATTCTGATCTTTGTTATTCACGTCGTTTTTGTTTTCGTTAGTCGCTGACGAAGAAGCTTTTCGGCGGTTTTCATTGGCGATGGAGGGTAGATAGGCATGAGGTAAAAATATGTCAATGAACAATTTCGTTAATATTCATTATTTTTTATATTGTTTGACTCAACATAACTAATATGTAGAAAAAACAGTATGTTAATCTTTGCTTCCACCAAACAATCGAGCATGAAAAGTAAACAAATGAGGTGGAAAACTCTACACTATTAGATTTATATGCCAGCGCTTAGTGCGTAAATTTGCGTCAGGCTTTTGCAACCCGCCACGCAAAGCCATCTAGCATGAGATCGATGACACCGTTGAGTTCCTTAGCCAGATCATCGAACTCGCCCTCATGAAAAACCGCCGGGCTGGTAAAACGATAGGCGGCGTCCTGAAGAATCTTGGCCGTCTCATGCGGATTAGTGATCGCGAAGACGCCTTCTGCATCCCCTTGCATCAAGACCTCTGACAACACCCTTCCTTCGGCCTCCTCCCATTCGAGAGCAACCTTTGGGCGTTCCGACAAAAGCGAGGTCGATAATTCGAAGGCTTTGGGTTTATTGTGGAACCGCTCATAGGCGAGACGGAACTTCATGAGGAAGAACTCCCGTAATTTTTCCGCAGGACTATGAGCGGGATTATCAAGCTCAGCGCGCAACTGCTCGATATGCTCACGCCGCAATACGGCGACAAACATTTCCGCGATATCAAGCTTCGACGGAAAATACCGGTAGAGATTGCCTGTGGACATGTTGCAGTCCTTGGCAATCTCGGACATGGTTGTTTTACTATAGCCGTAATGCAGAAACCGTCGACTTGCGGCGTCCAGGATTTCTTTTGAGGTTTCGTCCAGATTTTCCGTTGGCATAAATGGCTTTTTTGTAATCTTGACGAATGTATAAACTGTTCAATCCTCACACTGCAAGAAACTCATGAACAAGTTCACGCCATTTTCATCCATATCCGTGATTGGCGGCGGCGCCTGGGGCACAGCGCTGGCTCATTTATGCGCAGAAAATGGCGTTCCTACGCTACTTTGGGCGCGCGAACAGGACGTTGTCGACGCAGTCACGGAGCGGAACGAAAACACAGTCTATTTGCCGGGCGTTAGCCTCTCTCCCGCCCTACAAGCCACAAGCGATTTGTCAAAATCAGCTAAAAGTGAGGCTTTTCTCTTCGTCGTTCCGGCCCAGCACAGCCGGGTCGTGCTGAGTTCTCTGAAGGAATATGCAGCAGAAACAACACCAATCGCGCTTTGCTCCAAAGGCATTGAGCGCAACACTGGCCTCTTAATGACCGAAGTGCTGAGCGAAGTATGGCCGGAAGCGCGCGCCGCCGTTTTGTCTGGGCCAAGCTTTGCCAAAGACGTCGCTCAAGGCCTACCGACCGCTGTTACCCTCGCTTGCGGCGATGAGGTTGCCGAGAAATGGCTGGCGACAATCGGGGCGGCGCATTTTCGCCCTTACGTCAGTTCAGATCTCTTAGGAGCAGAGCTTGGCGGCGCCATCAAAAACGTCCTTGCCATCGCCGCTGGGGTCGTAGCCGGAAAAGGCCTTGGTGAGAGCGCCAAGGCAGCGTTGATTGCGAGAGGGTTCACAGAATTTCAGCGTCTCGGCGTCGCCCTTGGGGCTGAAGCTCAAACCATGGCCGGTCTGTCGGGCCTTGGAGACCTCATCCTAACGGCTTCTTCGCCTCAGTCTCGGAATATGTCTCTCGGCCTCGAGCTTGGAAAAGGGCGGGCCCTAAAAACCATCCTCGCTGAACGCAATTCCGTCAGTGAAGGGGTCGCAACTGCGGAGGCGGTTATCGCTTTAGCACGCAAGGCAAATATCGAAATGCCGATATGTGAGGCTGTCGCTGACCTCGTAAATGAGCGCAAAACCATTGACGATATCATTGCCGGCCTTCTCGCGCGGCCATTTAAATCGGAGGCGAAATGATGCCGACTTATATTCTTCTTTGCCGGGATAAAGCCGACCATGGCGCCCTTAGGGCTGAAACCCGTGAAGCCCATCTGGGCTACATAAAGGGCGCCGCCAACGCTGTACTGCTTGCCGGACCGCTCCTCGATGATGACGAAAAACCTGTCGGCAGCATGTTGATTATTGAGGCCTCAAATTTGGATGACGCCAAACAATTTGCGGCAGGCGACCCCTATGCGCGAGCAGGATTGTTCCAAACAGTAGATGTCAGGCCTTACCGCATCGTCACGGGCGAGTTAGCCAAAGAAAAAGCTTAGAATGCGAACAAGGTCTTAGAGACGCCGCTTATAAGACCGGCAGCTTGCTTCATAAGGTTTTGATGACAGACGAGCATTCCAGCCTGCTGTCCAGGCGTCACCGCCATCAACCCCGCCACGAGCGCGGCACTGCTCAAAACCGGTACGATATTCCGGTGAAAGAACTTTCACTTTCCCGGCCAGATCGAAAGCACGGTCATAGCATTCACAAATCAGATCCTGTCCTGAGCTCGCGGCGAGAGATACAGGTGTGCTGGATTGAATGACTGGCGTCGCGCCTGTTGGGTCAGGAGTAACTGTTGCTGAACCATTCGGTCCGCCAAAAGTTGTGTTCGCAACGGCGTAGATGGCAATCCCAAGAACGACCAAGGCGAGCACACCGCCAAAAAGCGCTTCAATTTGCAAACTTCTCATCACCGAACCCCTAAAACTGCATCGACGTATTCTCGCGCCTGAAAACCCCTCATAGATAGCGCCAGACGCCCAGCATAACCCGAAGCGCCGCCTTAAAAAAGGGTTAATATTGGCCTCTACGCCCCATTTGAGCGGCAGCCGGGCCAGCTGCTCAGCGCCTGCGAAACCCCAAAAGGCCATTACGTGCGCGCCAAACCCCATAGAATATAGGGTTTTCAGAGCATTCCCTCGGCTAACACCTGCTACAGGCGCCCTCCGCCAGCGAGGCTGGCAGGTCGAGTTTTCAAGCTTTGGCGTTCAGTTCAACGCCTTTCATAATCAGCGCTTCCGCCTCAGCACGCCCGCGCCAACCCACAAGCTTGACCCATTTATCAGGCTCCAGGTCTTTATAATGCTGAAAAAAGTGACTGATCCGGTCGATCAGAATTTCAGGAAGATCCGTGTACTCATCAATCTTGGCGTAAAACCGCGTCAGGCGCGGCGCCGGGACGGCAAGAATTTTTTCATCGAGCCCTGCCTCATCCTCCATCAGCAGAACGCCTACGGGCCGCGCGCCAACTACTGCGCCTGGGAAAAGCGGCCGATTGCCTACCACCATCACATCCACCGCATCCCCATCGTCGGCGAGTGTGCCTGGCACAAACCCATAATTACAAGGGTAGCGCATATCCGTGTACAAAAACCGATCGACAAACATCGCATTCGACGCCTTGTCGATTTCATATTTGATCGCATCGCCGCCTAACGGCACTTCGATCACGACATTGATATCTGTAGGCGGATTAACGCCGGTAGGAATTTTGGAAAGATCCATATCTATCGGTCCAATTTATTGCGCCGCGCGAGGAGCTTCAGGCGAAGGGCGTTCAGCTTGATAAAACCTTCGGCGTCTTTTTGATCGTAAACTGCATCTTCTTCAAAGGTCACATGCGCCTCGGAATAGATTGTCTTGTCCGAGGCCCGGCTCACGACATCAACCGACCCCTTATATAGCTTTACGCTAACAATTCCGCTGACATGTTCCTGACTTTTATCAATCGCCGCCTGCAGCATTTCACGCTCGGGCGCATACCAGAAACCATTATAGATCAGCTCTGCATAGCGCGGCATCAACTCGTCTTTTAAATGCGCGGCGCCGCGATCCAGCGTGATCTGTTCGATGCCGCGATGGGCCGCCAGAAGAACCGTCCCGCCCGGCGTTTCATAAATCCCGCGGGATTTCATCCCGACAAAGCGGTTTTCAACAAGGTCGAGCCTACCTACGCCATGCTTACCGCCGAGATCGTTCAATTTGGTCAACAAAGACGCCGGAGATAACGCTTCACCATTGATGGAAACGGCATCGCCGTGCTCGAAACCGATCTCAATGATCTCTGGCGCATCAGGCGCCGCCACGGGGTCAACCGTGCGCTGATAAACATAATCCGGCGCCGCAACAGCCGGGTCCTCAAGCACCTTACCTTCAGACGATGTATGCAAAAGATTGGCGTCAACGGAAAACGGCGCCTCTCCGCGCTTGTCTTTTGGCACAGAAATCTGGTGCTTTTCGGCCCAGTCAATCAACTTGGCGCGGGAATTCAAATCCCAGTCGCGCCAGGGCGCAATCACATGGATATCGGGATTGAGCGCATAGGCGTTCAATTCAAACCGGACCTGATCGTTGCCCTTGCCGGTGGCGCCGTGGGCGATCGCGTCTGCGCCCGTAGCTTCAGCAATCTCAACCAGTCGCTTGGCGATAAGTGGGCGGGCAATTGAAGTGCCGAGTAAATAGAGCCCCTCATAAACCGCATTGGCCCGAAACATCGGGAAAACGAAATCACGGACAAATTCTTCGCGTAAGTCTTCGATGTAGATTTCTTTGACGCCCGCACGCTCTGCTTTCTCGCGGGCCGGGCCTAGCTCTTCGCCCTGCCCAAGGTCGGCGGTAAAGGTCACAACCTCACAATCATATTCGACTTGTAGCCATTTCAGGATCACCGACGTATCGAGCCCGCCCGAATAGGCGAGAACAACTTTGTTGATGGATTTGGGGTCTGACATTGAGGCTCTCCGAAATCGTGACGCTGCAGCGCAACATTCAATCATTCTTTTGGCGCCGAAGTGCGCAAGCGTCTATACTCGGACAAACAAAATTTCATGCGGGGTGGAATATGAGACAGATTTATATTGGATTGAGCTGCGCTTTTTTAATGACGTCGTGCAGCAACAGTCAGGCTGATGAGCGCGGCGCCAAGCAGGCCATTGTCCCGGAGGGGATGGAATGGGCCGTTGAACAGTTTGGGTTTAGCCCGGCTGTCAGGGCGGGTGATTTCCTTTATCTATCAGGCATTGTCGCCGGCTTGCCGCAAGATGAAGATGGCGTGATCGCGCCAGCTACCGAAGAAAACCTCACGGCCGCCTATGAGCAAGCCTTCGCGGCGATTGGAACAGTTCTGGCCGCAGGCGGCGCCGACTTCGATGATGTTGTTGATATAACCACCTATCACACTGATCTGGCGGGACAGGTTGATACGATTATGGTTGTTAAAAACCGCTACATCAAAGCGCCGCATCCCGCATGGACCGCTATTGATATCGATCGTCTCTTTATTGAGAACGGCGTCACGGAGATTAAAATAACGGCTTATGCGCCACTAAACCGAGAAAAGTAATCGCCGCTTTTTTATTGCTCAAACAGTGTGATCGCAGCGGTGACCATCGCCTCTGTTGCGACCTTGATTGACGGTTCAGGCTCTATCTTAAACAGGGGCGAATGATGAGACGCGGCGCCTTTGACTTTTCCTTTGGCCGTGCCGCCGACATTGAAATAAACGCCCTTAACGCTCGTTTCAGGTGTGATGAAATACGCAAAATCTTCAGCGCCCATGCCGCCGCGCGGCTCATCCCACAACACGCCTTCACCGAATTGCTCAGTAAATGCCGCGCGCACCCGAAGCGCTGTGTCCTTATCATTGATGGTGGGTGGCGTAGTTTCCGTCTTTGAACGGATGACTTCCGGCATCAGGTCTTTCGGAACGCCCATGGATATGGCAACGCCTTCTGTCACGCGATCAATGGAATCAAGAAGCTTTGCGCGAACAGCCGGGTCATTGGAACGAACAGTCAGTTGCATCTCAACCTTATTGCCGATGATGTTGTGCTTGGTTCCGCCATGAATGGCGCCAACAGTAATCACGCCGGCTTCCTGTGGAGCAATGCTGCGTGAAACAATCGACTGCAATGAGACAACGATTTGCGACGCCACCAGCACGGGGTCCACACCCATATGCGGCGACGCCCCGTGTGCGCCAACGCCATGCACGATGATATCAACACTGTCGGCGCTCGATGCGCGAATGCCCAGCGGCACTTCTATAGCTCCCGTCGGTTTATTGGCGTGAACATGGAAGGCAAGCGCGTAATCCGGCTTTGGAAAGCGCTTATAGAGCCCGTCCGCCAACATCTCACGGGCGCCGGAAATGCGCTCTTCCGCAGGCTGTCCGATCAACACCAGGGTGCCAGACCATTGATCTTTGCGCGCCGCCATTTGCCTCGCTGTGTCGACAAGCGACGTGATGTGGGTGTCGTGACCACAGGCATGCATGACCGGTTTCACAAGCCCGTCGATATCTTCCTGCGTGGCCGTCGACATATAGGAAAGGCCGTTATCTTCCTTGACCGGAAGACCGTCCATATCGGCGCGCACCAGAACCGTTGGCCCGTCGCCATTTTCCAGCACCGCAACAACCCCCGTACCGCCGACGCCTTCCGTCACGTCATACCCAAGCGCACGAATTTCACTCGCCAGGCGCTTGGCGGTTTCAAACTCACGAAAGGACAATTCCGGGTTTTGATGAAAATGCAGGAATAGCGCTTCGAGATTTTGCTCATAATCTTCTGCGATCGAAGCGCGCAAATCGCCCGCCTCAGATTGCGCAAAGGCGCTTGCGAGCAACACCGCGCCGCCGGCCATTGATAATATCAGCCCGACAAAAATCTGTTTCAACATGTGAAGCCTCCCCATGATTTATTGGGCGTCGCACCCAACATCCGCGCCAATCTCAGCCGCTAATTCTGGCAGCCAGACGCCAATATAATCAACAATACCGCATCGTTCGGCGTCTGTCAGGCGCGGGTCGGCTTTGAGGTCAGCTGCCAGTTTCTCCATCGTGTCCATCCCTTGCATCAACTCGATGCCGCCATCATTGGCGGAATCAAAGCGCATGAGCGTCCCGCCATCTGCGCGCCACTGAGGCCATATCAGGGTGCCGCCAGCGTCACCCGGCGTATCGCCCCTCGCAAATGCCGCCCAGTATGCGCCCATGGCGCGGGAGAGTTCTTCGCGGCTGGCGGATGTTTTATCTTTGAACAGGATCGGATCGAGGCGCGGGCCAAACAATTGAAACCGGTTGAAGACAAACGGAATTTCCACTGCGTGCCCGGCGCCGATCAGAACGGCAAAGTCCGAAAACAGAAACTTGCCGCCTTCGTCCCAGTCAAAGCGGTAGGCATAAACATCCTCGTGCCCCGCCGACGCCATCATCGCTGCTGGTTCGTCCACGGAACGAATGCGCCAGATGCGGCTCGGATACTCGGAAACCGCTTCATAGAAAGCTTTGTCTTTCGGGGTCAGGAAAAACCCCAAAATCTTTTTGGTCAACAGCGGGCTGGCCAGATTGAAAAATTTCATTTCATCGCGGTTGGTCCCGGTGATGACCGGCACAGCATTAAACGTCTCCGTTGACGCAAATGCCTCGCGCAACGAGCTTGATGGCAAAGTCACGCCATCCTCAATCGCGCGGGGCAATTCAAATCGCCCGGTCTCATTGACGCCATAGGCCGTGAACAAATCCTTGAGTGAGGTCGCCCGCAGCGCTGCCGCATCGGCAGCGCCAAGCCGTTCGGCGATCGCGCTTGAGGGGTTGGCGAGCTTCCCGTCTGTGCTTTCAGCATCAGTCAGGGAAAAGCTGTCAAAACTGCCGGACTG
>BQJH01000072.1 GCA_021604605.1 Hyphococcus sp. | reverse complement strand
TGCCTGTCAATGAGATCGCGGATGCGTTGTTGACGCAAATATCAAGCCCGCCAAAAGTCGAGACCGTTTTCTCCACCGCTTCAGCCACATTCTGTTCATCACGCACATCGACCACAAGCGGCAAAGCTTTGCCGCCAGCGGCCTCAATTTCTTCCGCCGCCGTGTAGATCGTGCCCGGCAGATGCTTGTGCGGCTCGGCAGATTTCGCCGCAATCGCGATATTGGCCCCATCCGCCGCAGCCCGCTTGGCGATCGCAAGGCCAATGCCGCGCGAGGCGCCGGTGATGAAAAGTGTTTTGCCTTTAAGGGTGGTCATATCTTCGTCTCCAAAATTTATTGGCGAACCTAGCCGCTCGCGCACGCCTTGTAACGGACATTCAACACATCAACTCTGGGCGGCACCCGAAATCGCATCGGCAAACCAACCATGCCTGTGCCAGAGGTCGTGAATATCTGAACGCCGCGGTCTTCCCGCAGGCCATAGGCGATGTCACCGCATACGCCAGTCAACGCACAGGTCAGAAATGGCAGTTGAATCTGACCGCCATGGGTGTGCCCCCCCACAAGCAAATCCGCGCGCATGGCAGAGGAAAACCCGTTCACACTGGCCGGATTGTGCGTGAGAACAATACGCGGCAGGTCTGTTGACTTTTCCAGCAAAGACAAATCCTGCGCCCGCGCCCATTGATCGGAAAGACCAACAAGCTCGATGGCAAACTGACTGTTCGATAATTTCAAGGGCTGATCATCAATCAACCGCACATCAAAGCCCGGTAACGCCTGCCTCAATGGCTTGCTTAAATCCGGGCCAGGCAAGCCGAGGTCATGATTTCCCAGTACGGCGAACACCGGCGCCTTAATGTTGGGCAATGCGTCAAACATCTGATCGAAACGGTCAGGGTTCAGGAAATAAATAAAATCCCCCGGCACAAGAACGAAATCTGCGTTTGCTTTATTGACCGCATTGACGATGCGATTGATCGGCATGGCGTTGCCAAAGAGGCCATTATGAGTGTCTGAAAAAACTGCGACCCTAAAAGCGCCGCCCTCATCAAAGCACTCGTCGATCAAGACATCATGTTCCACCGTCAGGAGAATTCGTGGCTCAATAAAACGTCCATATGCAATCAAAGACAGACAAAGCAGCACCATCGCAACAGCAATGCGCTTGGTCCCGCGCCAACGATAGAGACCCCAAAAAAGGATCATCGCCGCAGGAAAATATAGATAGCTCGCATAATAAATCGCGAGCTTGATCCATTCCAAGGGGCTGAGGTCAATCACAACGGTTTACAATTTTCTTTCAACCAAAAGGCAAATTCTTCTTCGCTAACTTCGCCGGCGGCAAAAGCCAACATGGTTGCGGTTGCCTCTTCTTCGCTTGCGCCCAAAGTGTAGCCGTTAATTTCCAGGAACAAAGCAGTTGTTAAAAACGCTGTTCTCTTATTGCCATCAACAAATGGGTGATTGCGAACGAGGCCAAATGCATAAGCGGCCGCAAGCTCAAATACTTCAGGCTCACCATAAGCTACTAAATTTTCCGGACGCGCCAATGCACTTTCCAAAAGCCCCTCATCACGCACACCTTCCGCCCCACCATAAGCAGCAAGGCTTTTTGCGTGCGCCCCATAAACAACATTCTTTGGAACCCAATACCAGATCATCGATTTCGCCTACTGAGAAAGCGCCCGGAGCGTATTGGGGTAGCGCTCCATAATTTTTTCGACCTTCTTCATGTGGTCTTCAAACTCGGTATCCGGTTTGTTGAGCTGAATACCATTCGGCGTTTCCGTGACAGAAATATCATCGCCCTCTTTTGCATTCAGCAAGGCGAGCATCTCTTTAGGCAGCACCACACCTACGGAGTTTCCAACTTTTCTAAGCTTCAGCATTTTTGCCATACTCGCCTCCAGTTATAACACCCGTTATACTTATAACTTATGTTATAACACGTCAAGCAGACAGCAAGACGTCAGCCCTGGCGGCAAAAACTCATGGCGCTAATCAGAATCTAACAGTGAGTACTCACTTACTTATTGTAAGCCAGACTGAACAATGCAGTCGATTACTGCGTCAAGATAGGCGCCCAAATGAAAAGAGGCTCACCGCGCACGACGTTACAACGCCGATTGCAATGAGCCTCATCAAGCTGATCGTAAAATTTAGAATTTCCGCTTGCGGCGCGCCTTCTCAACATTTTCCCAGACCCGCATGGCATTGCCGCCAAGGATTTTTTCGATTGCGGCTTCATCATAGCCTCGATCCATAAGCCCCTGAATCAGAACGGGAAAAGTCGACGCATCTTTAAGCCCCACAGGCAGGCTGGGCCCGACCCCATCATAGTCAGAGCCAATACCCACATGATCGATCCCGGCAAGCTCAACCGTGCGATCGATATGGTTAAGAACATCTTCCAGGGCCGCAAACGGGTATGGGTTCTTTTGAACGTAGGCGCCGAAATGCGCTTGCGCTTCGGCGTCGGTCATCTCTCGACCAAGATCCGCCTCATGAGCATCACGCAACTCTGTGTAAGGTTTGCGATAGTTGTTCGCTGCTTCAGTCAGGAATGACGATCCGAAATTAATCATGACGACGCCGCCATTCTCGCCGATTTTCTTAACCAGATCATCAGGCAGGTTACGGTGAAAACCCGGCGTGAAGTGACGCAAAGATGAGTGCGACGCCATCACCGGCGCGCGGGTAATCTCTAAAACATCAAGAAGCGCCGCATCTGTAATGTGACTGACATCGACCATCATGCCGAGATCGTTCATGGCGCGTACAACCTGAAAACCGAAAGGCGATAGGCCGTCCCATTTTTCATTCTCGTCATAAGACGAATCTGAAATGTGGTTTGATTTTGAATGCGCCAGCGTGATGTAGCGAATACCGCGATCATAAAAATGCTTCAGCGTTTTCAGATCACCCTCAACAGGAGACCCGTTTTCCATACCGAGCGGCAACGCGATCTTCCCCGCGGCGGCGATCCGGCGCACATCTTTCGTTGTGTAGGCAATTTCAAACTTATCCGGGTGCTGAGCAGCAACGCCTTCCATCAACCCGATCAGGATGTCCGCGCGGGCTTTGGCGCCGCCTTTTTCCTCAAAATCGGCCGCCACATAAATCGACATGAACGGCGCATCCAGCCCGCCAGCCTTGGCGCGTTCATAGTCAAAATCAATCGTCTTTTCACCGGCCGCAATATCCGCGCCGCCATTCGCGATCGTCGAAGGCGCATCAATATGCCCATCAACAATCAAAAACTCCTGCGCCATTTCTTTTGCTCTGTCTGAAGGACCGCCATCGGCTGTTTGAGCGCAAGCCAAGGTCGGCAGCGCTACAGAAAGCATTATTGCAGAGAGAAATTTCATCAATCGTCCCCTATCAGGTTGAATGTCGATATGTGTGGCTCGGAATCAGGACCCCCGCCGATTTGGAGGGAGACTAGGCGCTTAAGAGCGCCGGGTCGAGACGTTTGACCGAATTTGCACCCGCCGTCACTGCGGGGGTCAATCCGGCGGCTTCCGTCAAATAATTGTCTGCGTAGAAGCCGGCGATCGCAATTTTTGATTCGTGATAGGCAACGCCGTCTCCGCCTTCATTAATCGCCAAAGCAGACGCCACAGCGCCTCTGCTAAGGTAATAGCCGCCCGCAACATTACCGAATTGCTTCAGATACGCCGCCGCCCCGGCGAGCACCGGTTCCTGATCCGTTTTCGCCGTTTCCAAAAGCCAGTCCGTTGACGCTTCCAGTTGTTGCACTGCCGCCTCAAGGTTTTGGCCAATATGCTGAATATCATCGCGCTTGGCGGCTTTGCAGATCACAGCCTGTTCTTTGACATTATGGATGAAAGCGCGCGCGCCGACGCCGCCGTCAAATTGTAGCTTACGACCAACAAGGTCCATCGCCTGAATGCCGTTGGTCCCTTCATAGATCGCGGCGATGCGCGCATCCCGCATATGTTGGGCGGCGCCCGTTTCCTCAATATATCCCATGCCGCCATGGATCTGGACGCCAAGGGATGTTACTTCATTCGCGCGATCTGTGGACCAGGCTTTTGAAATCGGCGTGAGCAGCCCTTCCAGCACACTTGCTTCCTGGCGCTGCTTCTCGTCAGGCGAATGACGCGCCAGATCATAAGCAACCGCATTCGCATAACAAATCCCGCGCGACGCCTCGACCAGCGCTTTCATAGAGTAAAGCATGCGCCGCACATCAGCATGCTCGTAAATCGCAACCTGATCGCCGGACTTCACCCCTAATGCCCGGCCCTGCTTGCGGTCCAACGCATAAGCAAGTGCAGTCTGATAGGCGCGTTCTGCAACGCCCACTCCTTGCATCCCGACATCAAGACGCGCCGAGTTCATCATGATGAACATGTTCTTGAGGCCTTTATTTTCTTCCCCAAGCAGCGTGCCGTAACACTCACCTTTTTCACCAAACGCCATGACGCAGGTCGGGCTGCCATGAAGACCCATCTTTTCTTCCAGCCCCACACAGGAAACATCATTGTGCGCCGCCAATGATCCGTCTTCGTTTACGTGAACCTTTGGTACGAGAAACATGGAAATCCCGCCGGTGCCTTCCGGCGCATCCGGCAGGCGCGCCAGAACAAGATGGACAATATTGTCGGTAAGGTCGTGGTCGCCATAGGTGATGAATATCTTCTGTCCACTGATTTTATAACACCCATCACCAACCGGCTCTGCTTTGGTGCGGATAGCTGACAAGTCTGACCCTGCCTGCGGTTCTGTCAGGTTCATACTGCCTGTCCATTCACCGGACACCATCTTTTCCAGATAGAGGCGTTTTTGCTCGTCCGTACCAACCGCTAAAATCGCTTTCACAGCGCCGGTTGTCAGCGTCGTACCGATCGCAAAGGACATGCATGACGCATTGAGCGCATCCACAAGCGCCACCGCCAACGTCGCAGGCAGACCCTGCCCGCCAGCTTCTTCCGGAAAGGCGAGAGAATTCCACCCCCCCTCAACATATTGCTGATAGGCCTTGTCAAAGCCGGGACTCGTTCGGACCACGCCATTTTCCAGAACGGCGCCTTGTTCATCGCTGCCCTTGTTCAAAGGCGCGACCACATTGTCGCAATATTTCCCCATCTCCTCCAGGATCGCTGATGTCAGATCATTAGAAAGATCAGGATAAGCGCCAGTGCGCGACAAGGCGCCAAAGCCCGCCATATGATCGAGGGCGTAGCGCATATCACGGACAGGGGTGGCGAACGTCATTGATGGTCTCCTGATTAGTTGACCTTCTTATAGACCTCACAAATTTTATTGGGAGTCTCTCTTGCAGTGCTAACCAAAAAATCGCGCCACTACACAACGCAGTGAGGTGGGCAAAATTTTCAACATTCAACATTGAAGCCTGACCACGCGCCACTCATTTGCGTCACCCGCGAGCAATCCCTCCCCGAGAAAGCTCAAACAAAAACAACGCAAAGTAAAACAATAAGTGGTGATTAAAATGAGAACTCTATTATCTACAGCCGCCATCGCAGCGCTCCTGTCAGCTCCGGCACAAGCTGGCGATGTCTACGGCAAAATCTTTGGCGGCGTCGGCTTTGAACAAAGCCATGAAATTAACGGTGAAATTTTCGGCACAGGCATTGGCGCCGGTGAACTTGAAACAGATACCGGTTACACATTCGGCGGCGCCATTGGCTACCAAGTAACCGATTTTCTCGGTGTTGAAGCAGAAGTCGCCTATCGCTCAAACAGCATAGACAGCGGTGTCATTAATGGCGCGGCGTTTACCGTCAATGATGAAGACCTGGAAAGCCTGAGTTTTATCGGCAATGTCGTTTACACAGCGCCCGAATTTTACAACTTCCAGCCATATATTGGCGGCGGCGCAGGCACCGCACGCATTGGCTTTAGTGATGGCGCGAGCGGCGCCAATGAATATGTCTTCGCCTATCAGGGCTTTGCTGGTGTCAAACGGCAGATAACCAGCAACCTCGCCGCCGGTGTTGAATATCGCTATTTCGGCGCAGACGAGGCGACATTTAATAATAGCTTTGGCGCAGTCACGACTGACTATGAATCTCACAATGTCAATCTTGTGATGACCGTCAGCTTCTAAGGCATAATTACATTATTTATGCGGCGCGGACCTTCGCGCCGCATTTGCCTCAAGAAGACGGCAATCTTTAGGCACCCAGGTCTCAACTAAAATACTATAATATATCTGTTGCTAAATTTATTAATATCCACATAGTGTGACACGCATAAAAATGAGCTTTTGCAATACTGTCGTGACAAAAAAAGCACTCCCAAAGTTTGATTTTGACTCCTACGGGTCAGCATTTCTAGCGCGAAATTTTCATAAAGTTCGTGCACTGCTTAGTGAGCAGAGCGATGATATATTCAAAGAAGTTGGCGCCAGTATTCCTTCTCACTGCGCATCGTTAGTTTTATTCTTGCATGACAATAAACAAGCGCCAGTCATGAAAATTGCAGCTGCGCTTGATTACTCCTATCAGCTCATCAACCAACGCCTTGCCATTCTGGAAAAACAAGGCTGCGTTGAAAAATTTCCCGATCCTGCTGATCGCCGACGAACACTTGTCACCTTAAGCAAACGTGGGAAAAATGAAGTTACAAAAATCCGTAGAGCCTTAAAAATTATCGATTGCGGAATAGACAATTTACTGTTCGAAATGAACGTCAATCTGCTCCAGGACAGTGCAAGAGCCGCAAACGCTCTGATGAGCACACCCCTCTCCCGACGCGCTCAAAAAACAAAGAGGACCACGCGCAAAAAGACTAGCTAACCCTATAGCGTTTAGCGTTCTTTTGCGGTCACCCCGTTGGATTTACCAAGACGTTATTGGTCTTTGCTGTATTACGCTCAATCACGGATACCCGCTAGGCGCTATTCCGCCATACGTTCTTGCTTCAAGCCAGATAGGGTCGATTCAATTCATTACAAAATATATTTCGAAATATATTGTGTTTCTGAATTATTGCACTATGATTTTGCATTTCCAGTCTCAGGCGGCATATAATTGATACAGGTGGCTCGATGACCCAATTCAAATCAAGGCAATACTTTTTTTCTCAACTATTATTAACGGCTCTTATATTTTTTACGTCCTCAGCAGGCGCTCAGCATCCTCCGAGAGTAGAAAACTTTGACACTCTTGACGGTCCAGTGATGGAGGACTTCTCAATGCTTGAGGGTATCTGGGAAGTTGAAAGCTATAGTCTTCAAGAACGCATGACCGACAAAAAAATCTGGCAGCGCAACGTTATGGAAACGCATTATCGGGTTTTGTTAGATGGCCTAGTTGTCATTAATGACACTTATGGCGCTTTTAACAACAACCCCATGCACGGCATCATGATGCGAGCGTATGACCCCGACTTAGATCAATGGCAATTTCATTGGATGAGCAAAGACTACCCGCATCTGACAGAACAAGTTAGGGGGAACTTTAAAAATGGTGTTGGCATATTCCATGGCACCGAGGAAAGTAATGGAAAACTATATGACATGAGGTTTCGCTGGAAAATGATTGATGACAAGCATGCCTTCTGGGAGCAATCCTATAAAAACCCCTCCACTCAAGAATGGGAAATCAATTGGACGCTCGATTTAAGAAGAAAATAGGCGCTTTCGAAGTACTAAAAGTCCAAGATTTTTCTTAAAGGTCTTGCTATACCAAGGTCATGTTCCGCCATGACGATAAAGACCTACGAATTACCGCCAGCACAATCCTTTCCGGTGGGCTTGTCGCGATGCCGACCGAGACTGTTTATGGCCTTGCAACTGATGCGACGAATGATGAAGCCGTTGCGCGCATTTTTGAGGCAAAAGGCCGTCCGCAATTTAATCCGCTGATTTGTCATGTGACCGGCGCTGACATGGCTATGCGTTATGTAGAATTTTCGCCGCTGGCGTTGAAACTTGCAGAAAATTTCTGGCCGGGTCCGTTGACGCTTGTGTTACCGCGCAAATCTGACAGTGAAATCTCTCTTCTTGCGAGCGCCGGTCTCGGCACGCTCGGCGTCCGGGCGCCGAACCACCCCATCGCGCAAAGATTAATTCAATCTGTGGGCAGGCCCCTCGCCGCACCGAGCGCCAACCGGTCCGGTTCGATCAGCCCGACGACAGCGGCCCATGTCGAAGCCTCTCTGGGGGAGCGCATTGATATGATCATTGATGGCGGCGCATGTTCGGTTGGTCTTGAATCAACCATTGTCAAAGTTGATGGCGATAAAGTTTATCTTCTGCGCCCGGGCGGTATTTCCCGCGAGGCGATTGAAAATATCGCGGGACAAAAAAAAATTGATGTCATAAAGAGCGGTGAAAAAATTGAGGCGCCGGGCATGATGACGTCTCATTATGCACCAAAGACTGGACTTCGCTTAAACGCAACAGCACCCAAAGACGGCGAGGCGTATCTCGGCTTTGGCGAACATGATGCGCAAGGCCAGTCCCACCTAAATCTTAGCAAAACTGGCGATCTGCGCGAAGCAGCCGCGCATTTATTTGACTATCTGCATGCGCTTGACCGCATCGTGGCGGCGCACCGCCTCAAAAACATTGCCGTTGCGCCAATTCCTGTGACAGGATTGGGCGAGGCGATCAACGATCGCTTGAATCGCGCCGCCGCTCCCAAATGTTAGTCATCAATCCATGGCGGGTCATCAGTATCCAGCCCGATGATGCGCGCAATGGCGGCGCGCTTGAACATCGGAATTTTCAGTAACTTGCCCGCCAGATGATCGCGCAGAAAACGCGTTGCAAAGTTCATTTTAACAAGACCGTCCGTTTGTTGTCTGGTCTGCGCGATTACTTTTTTTACCTTCGGCAGGCGCAAACTGGAATACTCGCTATGGCGACCCTCATCGATTGCCCAGGCGAGCCAGCAAGCATCCTCAATGCCTAAATTCATGCCGCGCCCGCCAACCGGGGAGTGAATATGGGCCGCATCGCCTGCAAGAAAAACGGCGCCTTTTTGCATCTGCTTTACATGACGAAAACTAACATTGAACGTCGATTGCCACACAACCGATTTGATATTGAGGTCCTTTGGCAGGACATTAGAAACATCCGGTCGCGAAGAAACATATCGGACAAGACGGTCACTGAGCGGCAACGCGCCGATCATGCCCTTTTCCAAAAAACGCACGACACCGATAGACGCATCGATCGGCTCGGCTGGTTCAATATCAACCAGACCAAACTCCCCCGGATAGCCTTCGCCATCGAAAGTAAACCCAAATTCACGCCGCACTTTTGACCCGGCGCCGTCAGCGCCGATCAAAAAATCCGGGCTGACCGTCTCGACGCCATCTGGATGTGCAATCGCGACCGACGGATTTAACGGATCATCATTTGCCTCAACCAGTTTCGTATTGTGCTCAACTTCAACGTCGTATCCACGCAACGCTTCCGCCAACAAGCGTTCGGTCGTTCCTTGCGGCACAACCAACATAAACGGAAAGAACGTCCCGGCATTTTGAAAATCAAACTTGAGAACGCACTCTTCTTTTTCATTCAAGAGGCGGATCTCTGACATCTTGTTGCCGCTCCCTATCAGGCGATCAGAAACGCCCGACGGTTTGAGTAACTGCAACGTACGATTATTAACGCCGAGCGCTCTCGACTGCGCAACCGGCGTGAAATCCGCTTCTTTATCAATGATACGAATGCAATGACCGCGGCGGGATAATTCCAGCGCCGCGGTCAAGCCGACAGGTCCAGCGCCAACGATAAATATGTTGGCCTTGGTCATGGGTTTTACCGTCCTATTCCGGCTTCGCGTATTTATGAAGGAACCGGTCCGTATTTCTGCGCACCTTTGGATCGAAAACACTCATTGAATAGTCATCTTCTGCGTTCGCCAGAACATCACTTTCTTCAACCAGCACAAACCCGGCGCTAGCGGCGAGTCCTTTAACGATGTCTGGATCAATTCGATGCAGCGTACCCCCGGTTGTCTCAGGCGACCCCGGTGCCGCTTTGTGATCGAGCACAACAAATGAACCACCAGGTTTCAATACGCGAAAGACCTCATCATAGGTTGGGCCAACCTCACCCAAGGTCACGCCATCGCTTGGCGTGAAATACATTTCATGCGGGCCGAGAATCCATGTCACCACATCAGCGGAGGCGTCTTCCGCATCAAGATTGTCAAAGTTTGATTTTGTGTGTCGGACATTAGCCAGCCGATCATCGGCCAAACGTTTCGGAACGGCGTCGCCAAGAAACGCGTCAAAACTTTCCGGGTTTTGCATAATCACTGAACCCTCAGGGCCAACAATATGTGAGATAATTTCTGTGTAGTATCCGCTGCCTGCTTCCATTTCAAAAACGCTCATCCCCGGAGCAATGCCCGCGAACGCGATAACGGCGCCGGGCTTGCGCGCTGCGTCATCTGCTTTGTCTTCGTCAGGGCGCATATCACTCGCGAGTGCTGCGGCGAGTGCTGCTTCACTATTCGCAGTCTCGACAGCGCCGGTTTCTTCAACAACACTTTCTTCCGCGACTTCATGTGCAGCATCATCTTTGGCGCCACATGCGGTAAGACCCAATGTTAAAACTGCGCCCATGCTGAGTAGTTTAAATGACAGGTTCATCACTATCCCCTCCTGATAAATAGGCCCTCGTCAAAAGACCCGAGCTTTGTCGTCGCCCATTAAGAGGTCTCAATAACAGCTTTTGAAAGCGGATTGAACAAATTTGATCCGCGATTGGATGCCGCGGCTTATGAATATTCTTATTTCTGGCTTCAATCCTAGGCTTGAACACGCGCGCCGGGGTTCTTAAACCCTATAGGTCAGTTAAAAGGCACTTCTATGAACGCGCCCAATATCAACACGAATCACAAACCGCCAACCCCTGACGTGGTCGCAGCGATACGTCGTGTTGTTGGGGAAAAGGGCATCGTATCAGAGGACATGGCGACGCCGTTTTTATCGGAATGGCGCGGGCGATGGCCGGGTGAAGCAGCGTTGATTGTAACGCCAGGCACAACCGAAGAAGTCGCCGCTGTCGTTAAAATTTGCGCCGAGCACAATGTCGCGATCACACCGCAAGGCGGCAACACGGGACTTGTCGGCGGGCAAATACCGTTTGGCCCGGAAATTCTACTATCGCTTAAACGCATGCGCCGCGTCAGAGAGATCGAACCTCTGAACAACACGATGACGGTGGACGCCGGGCTCACCTTAATCGAAGCACAAGAAGTCGCCGCGAAGGCGAACCGGCTCTTTCCCTTATCGATCGGGTCAGAAGGCAGTTGCCAGATCGGCGGCGTGATCTCCACCAATGCCGGCGGGGTTAATGTCCTGCGCTACGGCAACACCCGCGATCTCGTGCTGGGTCTGGAAGCGGTGACGCCTGACGGTGAAATCTGGAACGGGCTAAAACGTCTGCGCAAAAACAATACCGGTTATGATTTAAAGCAACTCCTGATCGGCGGGGAAGGCACGCTTGGCATCGTCACTGGCGCGGTCCTAAAGCTCTTTCCACAACCTGCAGAAAAAGTGACGGCCATTGCCGGGGTTAAAGATCCTGCCGCCGCCGTTGCGCTCCTCTCACATGCGCAAGAAGCAACCGGCGGCAGCGCCACCAGCTTTGAATTGATGGCGCGGGTCTGCCTTGACCTGACGCTGAAACACATCCCGAACACGCGCGATCCTTTAGAAGCGTCCCACCCTTGGTATGTATTGATGGAGTTTTCTTCCGGCGAAGAAGGCGCGCTTGAAACAACAATCGAAGAGATGCTCGCCAGCGCTATGGAAAAAGGTC
>BQJH01000071.1 GCA_021604605.1 Hyphococcus sp. | reverse complement strand
AAATCGCCGGGCGCGTTTCGATTATATGATCGAAGACGTGCTCGAGGCTGGTTTGATGTTGACCGGAACCGAAGTGAAAGCATTGCGCGAAGGCAAGGCCAATATCGCTGAAAGTTACGCTTCACCGGAAGACGGCGACATCTGGCTCATCAACGCCAATATCCCGGAATATTCCGCTGGCAACAGGGAAAACCACGAACCCAAACGTCGACGGAAATTATTATTGCACCGGCGTGAAATTGCCCGCCTTGCCCAGGCTGTGGAGCGTAAAGGTTACACGTTGGTTCCCATGCGGCTTTATTTTAATGCGCGTGGAATCGCCAAGCTGGAATTGGGTTTGGGCCAGGGTAAAAAGACCCATGACAAACGCGATACCGTTAAAGACAGAGATTGGTCGCGGCAAAAACAACGCTTGATGCGCGATCGCGGTTAAGGCCGCTGACATAAAGGTGAGTGATGATGGAACCAGATCAAGATCAACCAAATGTAGCCATTCACCCGCCGACCATATTTTTCTCGGCATTGTTGATCGGTTTTATCATCCGCATTTTTGCAGGAGGGTGGTTGCCGCTGCCCCGGCTTATTGGCGAAGGGTTTGGCGGTTTGATGATGCTTGGCGCTTTGGTTATGGCGGTGACGGCAATTTCTGCTTTTGCTGAAGGCGGAGAAACTCTGAGGCCGGCAAGCCCATCACAGCAACTCTTTACAAGCGGGCCGTTTCAATTTTCGCGCAACCCTATCTATCTCGCGATGATGTTATTCGGCGCCGGGTTTGGCGTCGCAACGCTCAATCTCTGGATCGTGCTTACGACATTGGGGGCGGGGGTGATCTTTAATTTCTTTGTGATCCCGCAAGAGGAAGACTATTTGGCGCGACGTTTCGGCGCCGTTTACGATCATTATCGATCCAATACCCGGCGTTGGGTCTAAGGCCCGGTAGATTTTGGGGTATATTTCAGTCAGGCTCTCTAAGACTCAGCGGTCTTCGTCATAATACGGCACAAACGCAAGAACCGTCTGGAAGGCGGCTGCGGCCCCGGCGCCGCCGGAAGCGCACAATAAGATAACGCCAATAATATCTGGTGCGATTAATCCTGCATATTTGCCCGCAATCAGCACGGCAAACAAAATAATTGCGGCGCGGACATAAAATCGCAACAAGCTGGAAAAGGCGTCGCCCTTGCCAGAGAAATGCGCGGCAAAGCGTGGGCGCGCAAGCCAGATATAACTCCAACATCCAAAGCCAGCAGCGACGACAGCCCCTGCAAGTGAGATCCCATGAAACAGATCAACCAGCAGCGTGCGGGCTGCGGTAAAGCTGAGAGCCGCGATAGAGGCGCCAATCACGCCAAAGACAGCGGAAACGGCAAGGGTCATAAGCGGTTTGGCCGTTTTGGCGTCACGGAACGCGGTGTGTTCATCTTTTGAGGGGATACCCCAGTTTCTCGTCATGGCGTATTCTCCGTGGGGGTAGAACTCTAGCCTATATGGTCCTTGATGGCTGCAAACACATCTTCAAACATTTCCGGTGTGAGCCGGCGCGTATTCGTATTGTAACGCGAGCAATGGTAGCTGTCGAACAGGGCAAAAGAGCGCCCTTTCACTTCATGGCGTGCGCCATGGCCGAAGGGGGCGTCTTTTGCCTTCACCCCCAATGTTGCGAGTGTAGAATCGTGAGAAATGCGCCCAAGGCATAAGATCGCGCGAAGGTTTTTCATGGCGTCGATCTGATTAATCAGGAACGGGCGGCATGTTCGAATTTCGGGACCGGTTGGTTTGTTTTGCGGCGGCACACAGCGCACCGCGTTTGTGATCATCGTTTGTTTTAGTGTTAATCCGTCATTTGCGACGCCTGCGTATTTGCCATTGGAAAAACCAAATTTAGCGAGCGTCGCATAGAGAAGATCACCGGCGTAATCTCCAGTAAATGGCCGTCCGGTTTGATTGGCGCCGTGCAGTCCGGGTGCGAGGCCGACGATCAACAGCTTCGCTTTCGCCGGACCGAATGATGGCGCCGGTGCATTAAAATAACCGGGGAATTTTTCCTGATTGGTTTTGCGAAAGTCAGCTAAGCGCGGACACAAATCACAATCCGGCAAGGGTTCGCGATCTGTCGACGGTGCGGAAAGGGCGTTGGCCATCATTCTTGGCCTAATCTACATCTTCAAATTCGTCTTCGAATTCATCCTCATACTCGTCTTCATAATCTTCCGTCTCGCGCTGAGGTTTGCGCGTTGGGCCGCCGGCGCGGCCAATATCTTTGTCGAGGTCTGCCAGGTCGATAAAGATATCCGCCTGACGGCGTAGCTCATCTGAGGCCATGGGCGGAGAGGACTTGACCGTAGAGACAATCGTCACTCTGACCCCCTTGGCCTGAATAGCCTCGATGGCTCGGCGGAAATCGCCGTTGCCGCTGAAGATGATGATATGATCGAGGCGGTCAGCCATCAGCATCATATCAACGACTAGTTCAATGTCGGTTGAGCCTTTAAAGCGCTTGCGCCCCTGCTGGTCCGTGAACTCACGCGTGGTCTTGGTGACCATCGTATAGCCATTATAATCGAGCCAATCGACCAGAGGGCGAAGCGGGGAGTAGTCCTGATCGCGATCTTCCTGAATGGATGTATAATATGAGGCGCGAATAAGTTGACAGCCAGCATGGGCTTTGGCGAGCAAACTTTTGTAATCAATGTCAAAACCGAGATTGCGGGCGGCTTTGTACAAATTGGCGCCGTCAATAAAAAGGGCGGTTTTTTCAGCCGCACGCAGTCTCAAGAAATTTGTCATTATGGCCTCAATTATTGTCGTAATTTCATTTATGGCTTTGGCGAGAGTTATTCAGGCTGTGTAATATGATCGTGATCGCCGCAGGTTCGAGTTTGCCTTTTTGTGGCATTGATTCGCAACAGCTTGTTTTAAGCGCTTTTTCTGCGCTTGGTCGCATCGTTCACTTGAGCCGTGTTTCGCCTCTTTATTTATCGCCAGCATGGCCTGATCCGACCGATCCGCAATTTGTGAATGGCGTCGCGCTCGTTGAAACTGATTTATCGCCTGAGGCTGTGCTTGCAGTGATGCACGCGGTTGAGGCGGGGTTCGGGCGAAAGCGGGGGCAAAAAAATGCCCCACGAACCCTCGACCTTGATTTGATAGCCTACCGGGAGGAGCGCCGGGACGGAGATCAGGGCGGACTGATTTTGCCACATCCGGGCGTAGAATCGCGTGATTTCGTCCTCGCGCCCCTATGCGATATCGCCCCGGATTGGGTCAGCCCTGTCTCGGGGCAAACGGCTCTCAATCTGCTGAAGGCCCTGCCGGAGCGGACGGCGCAGCGAATTTCCTCGGAAAATTGATGATTTTTTGCGCCGCAACGCTTGTATCTCCTTAAGAGGAGCGATATCTCCTGTCGCTCGCCTGAACTTTTAGGAGATTTGGATGGCTCGCGTCACCGTTGAAGATTGCGTTGAACAGGTAACAAACCGTTTTGATCTGGTGCTGCTCGCAGCACACCGCGCACGGGTCCTGTCCTCTGGCGCTCCGCTTTTGCTGGATCGCGACAATGACAAGAACCCGGTTGTCGCCTTGCGCGAAATCGCTGATCAGCATCTTGCGCCCGAAGAGCTTGATGAAGATCTTGTTCAGTCTCTTCAAAAGCAGGTTGAAGTCGAAGAAAGCGATGATGCTGAAACGGCTGCTGAGAAGTCTGATGCGCCTGAGTTCGACCAGATGACAGAAGAAGATTATCTGAAAGCCATTCAAGCGGCGGGGATTACTTCACCACAGACATTGCCGAAAGGCTAACCTATAGCCGGGTGCGTCGGCATTTTGAGGGTGGCCAAAATAGATGGCTGACAAACCCAGCTCTGATTTAGAAAACGATTTATCCCATGCGGAAAACCCGCATCGCTCTGTTGCGGCGACGCCTACAAAAGAAAGCGGCAGCCCGAAGGTTGTTAGCGCTTCTGGATCGGCAGAGGCGTCGGATGAGAAAACGGATGTACCGTCTGCAGCAAAGACATCGGCGGCTAAGCACCCGGTTGGGTTCATTCGCCAGACGGAATTAATCGACCTTGTTAAAGCGTATGACCCAAGCGCCGATGAAAAAGTATTAAACAAAGCATACGTCTTTGCGATGAAAGCCCATGGCGATCAAATGCGCCAATCAGGGGACCCTTATTTTTCTCATCCGCTTGCTGTGGCGGCGATACTGACAGAGCTCAATGCTGACCCTGCAACAGTCGCTACGGCTTTGCTGCATGATGTTGTTGAAGATACGGACTATACGCTCGACGATATCCATAAACACTTCGGGCCGGAAATTGCGCAGCTTGTGGATGGGGTGACCAAGCTTTCACAAATTGAGTTGCGTGATGAGGCGAGCAAGCAGGCGGAAAATTTTCGCAAGTTTGTCATGGCGATGGCGGATGATGTGCGTGTCCTGTTGGTCAAGTTGGCCGACCGGTTGCATAATATGCGCACGCTCTATCATATCAAGAAAGCTGAAAAGCGCCGACGCATCGCCATGGAAACCATGGAAATCTATGCGCCGCTGGCGGGGCGCATTGGCGTGCAGCGCATCCGAGAAGAACTCGAAGACATATCCTTTCGTGAATTAAGCCCTGATGCTTTTGCGACCATCAAGGCGCGTCTTGATGATCTGCATGAACATTCCGTCAGTAGTGTTGTCGAGTTGGCGACAGTGCTGCGTGAAAAGCTCGTTGCGGAGGGAATGAACGCGCAAATCTATAGCCGTGAAAAGCGCGCTTATTCGATCTGGCGTAAGATGCAACACAAGAATGTATCGTTTGATGAACTGGCCGATATTTATGCGTTTCGCGTTCTGGTGAGCTCGGTGCAGGATTGTTATCGCGCCCTCGGCGTTATTCACTCGAACTGGCGACTGATCCCGGCCGAGTTTGACGATTATATATCAGCGCCAAAGCCGAATAATTATCGCTCGATCCATACCGCTGTTATCGGTCCGCCTTGGGCTGACGGACGGCGCCAGCGTATCGAGATTCAAATCCGTACTCATGAGATGCATGAAACCGCTGAACGCGGTGTTGCGGCGCATTGGCAATATAAAGACCCGGATGGCGCCGCCGCTGCCGGCAATGGTTCAAGCGTTGAGATCGTTGGTCCTCGCCAATATGATCCTTATGAAACGCCGCGCAAGCTGGTCGATATGTTCCAGAGTGGCGATGACCCGGATGAGGCGTTGCAATATGCCAAGCTGGAATTGTTCCAGGATCAGATTTTTTGTTTCACGCCCAAGAGCCGCGTGATCGCATTACCCAAAGGCGCCACGCCGTTGGATTTTGCTTATGGCGTTCATACTGATGTTGGCGATCAATGTATTGCAGCCAAGATTAATGGCGTTCAGCGCCCGCTTCGTACGCCGCTGCAAACCGGTGATGTTGTCGCCATCTTAAGATCAGAGAATGCGCCCGTGCCAGCCGAATGGGAGAGCATTGCGGTTACGGGCCGGGCGCGTAGTGCGATCCGGCGGCGCATTAAAAAGATGCAGTATAATGAACACCTGGCGCTGGGCCGTTCAATTGCCGAAAGCGTTTTTACCGGCGCCAATCTGCAATATTCGATTAAGGGCGTCCGTGCTGGCCTCAGGCGTCTTGGGAAAAAAAGCGTTGAAGATGTCATGGTCAGCGTTGGGCGAGGAGACCTGCCGGTCCAACAATTGATTGAGGCGGTTTACCCTGGCGCGCCTGCCTCTGCCGATGGTGAAATTCGCCCGGCGAGTTTGAATGAGTTCAAACCGCGTGTGGCTATTTCAGGCCTGACGCCGGGCGTGTCAGTGCGTATGGCGCAATGTTGTACGCCCTTGCCGGGTGAGCGCATCGTCGGCATTCGCAATGATGACGGCGCGGTTACGGTTCATACGATTTACTGTGACACGCTCGCGAAAGAAGACCCGCCGCAAAATCGCTGGCTTGATCTTAAATGGCGTGCTGGTGATGATGAAAAACTGAGCGCTTTTGCACGGTTGGTCGTCACGGTTCAAAATGGCGTTGGCGTGTTGAGCGAAATTGCGGGCATTATCGCGCGATACGGGATTTCGATTGCGAGTATCAAGCTGCATAATCGGTCAAAAGAATTTATTGATCTCGTGATGGATGTTGAAGTGAATGACGCCCAGCAGTTAAATCAAGCTTTGGCGGGTGTCCGTGCGGCGCCAACAGTGATCTCTGCAGAGCGAAGTGGAATGGAAGAAGATGATGAATAGCACTGAAGCCTTGCGTGAATTTGAAGAAGTCGGCGCCCTGCAAAAAGGGCACTTTGTTTTGTCTTCCGGTCTGCACAGCGACACTTACCTGAATAAATCGATTGTCTCTCAATACCCGGACCGAACCGAACGCTTATGTAAGGCGCTCGCTGCAAAAGCCTCCGCACAAATTGATGGCGAGATTGACTATGTCATTTCTCCGGCCATGGGCGCGATTATCTATGGTTATGAAACGGCGCGGCACATAAAGGCGCCATTTATGTTTCTGGAACGGGTGGATGGCGAATTTCAATTGCGCCGTGGATTCTTCATTGAAAAAGGCGCGCGGGTTCTGGTGGTCGAGGACATTGTATCGACGGGTCTTTCGGCGCGCGAAGCCATTACTGCTGTGCGCAATGCTGGCGGCGAAGTGCTCGCGCTTGCCTGTCTTGTCGATCGCTCTGCTGGCGCCGTGGATGTTGGCGCACCGATCATACCGCTGGCCGAGTTGAAAGTTGATGCGTGGCCGGCGGATGATCTGCCGGCACATCTTAAAGATACGCCGACGGTCAAGCCGGGCAGTCGCGGAGTGAGTCAGTAAATGGCGGCAAAAAAGCCTCTTCGCCTGGGTGTTAACATCGATCACGTTGCGACGATCAGGAATGCGCGCGGTGGGCCGCACCCTGATCCGTTGCGCGCGGCGGAACTTGTTGCTTCCGCCGGGGCTGACGGCATCACCGCGCATCTGCGTGAAGATCGTCGTCATATTATCGATGAGGATATGCGCCGGTTAAAAGACGGGATTGATTTGCCGCTTAATTTTGAAATGGCGGCGACAGCAGAGATGTTGCAGCTTTGCACACAGGTCAAACCCCATGCCTGTTGCATTGTGCCGGAAAATCGCAATGAGCAAACAACCGAAGGCGGGCTGGATGTCGCCGGGCAGCATAATTTTATTGCGCCTTTTGTACGTGAGCTGATGGATGCAAACATCCGGGTGTCGTTATTTGTTGACCCGGAGCAAAGCCAGATCGAGGCGGCGAAATCAACCGGTGCCCCTGTCATCGAAATCCACACGGGCGCTTATTATGAGGCGACCGCTGCGACAGATTCTAAACGGATCAGCGCAGAGCTGGAAAAAATCAGAAGCGCCGCAGAACTTGCGGATGGTTTGGGGCTGGAGGTCCATGCCGGGCATGGTCTGACATTTTTAAACGTCCAACCTGTCGCAGCGATCCCGCAACTGGTTGAGTTGAACATCGGTCATTTTCTTGTGGGTGAAGCGGTGTTCATGGGGCTCGCAGAAGCCGTGAAAGAAATGAAACGCCTGATGCAGGACGCGCGCACTGGCGCGATGTATTGAGGCGAGTTTGTTATGAGTAAATTTTTCGTCTACTTTTTGTATTCCGTCTTCATTTTCATTTTTGTTGCTGTTGTTTTTTATGGGTTTTATCATTTGATAGGCATTGCGCGACCACTTGATATAACGGATGCGGTTAGTTTTTCAGCCTTAGTTATTTTAGCATCGTCTATTCTAGGCGCAGCCGGAGCGGCTGGTTGGTTAAGGCGTAAAAAATGATCATCGGCATCGGCAACGACCTCATCGACATCACCCGGATTGAGAAGACCCTTAATCGTCACGGGGCTCGGTTCACAGACCGGCTCTTCACGGACATCGAAAAGGCGAAATCTGACAAACGGCTCAACCGCGCTGCGTCCTACGCCAAGCGCTTCGCCGCGAAGGAGGCGTGCGCCAAGGCTTTGGGCACCGGGCTGTCGCGCGGCGTATTCTGGCGGGATATGGGGGTTGTGAACTTGCCCAGCGGCGCGCCGACCATGGCGTTGACAGGCGGGGCCGCCAAAAGGCTCAAGGAAATCACCCCCGAGGGCCATGAGGCCTCGATCCACCTCACGATCACCGATGATTTCCCTCTGGCCCAGGCCATTGTTATTATCGACGCGCAGGTTAAATAGAGCCCTTGGAATTTAGCGGGTGGGCGAGAAGGTAGTAGATTATGGCGTTTTCCCTGAAAGATATTCTCAGCGGTAAAAAAGGCGTAGAGGGCGATGAGATGCCGAGCGGTCCGAAAATGACCCCGGCCGAAGAAGCATGGGACCTTGCCAAGACGGTCGTTTTCGCTGTCGCGATCGCTCTGGTCTTACGCATCGTCATTTTCCAGCCATTCAATATTCCTTCCGGTTCGATGCGACCCAACCTTCTGGTTGGTGATTTTCTGGTCGTCTCTAAACCGACCTTTGGCTATTCGCGCGCGTCGCTTGTTTTCCCGTTGACGCGCCTGCCGCTTGAAGGCCGGATTTTTGCTAGTGAGCCGGATCAGGGCGACATCATCGTTTTTAAAAATGCCAAAGACGGCAATAAGGATTATATCAAACGCGTTGTCGGGATGCCCGGCGACCGGATCGATATGATTGCCGGGCGCTTGCATATTAATGGCAAAGCCGTGCCGAAAGAATTTGTCGGCATGCGCGATGTCATTTGCGATAACCGCAAAGCGCAGGCGCCGATCTATCGTGAAACTTTACCTTCTGGTGTGTCTTATCTCGTGCAAGAATGTCACGGCGATAATGGGCAGCTTGATAATAAAGGGCCTTATCAGGTGCCGGCCGGGCATTACTTTATGATGGGTGACAATCGCGATCAGTCACAAGACAGCCGGGTCACGGCGCAAGTCGGGTATGTACCGCTAGATGATGTTGTTGGCCGGGCCGAACGCCTCTTTTTCTCCGTTGACGGAACAAAAGGGCAATTCTGGCAGGTTTGGAACTGGCCCTTCGCCATTCGTTATGGCCGTATTCTCGATCCGGTTGAATGACGAAAGCTGATTTTTCCGCTCTGGAAGGTCGTTTGGGTTATCAATTCAAAAACCAGACGCTAATTAAACGGGCAATGACCCATTCCAGCCTGTCCGGCGGCAATAAGACCGTGCGCGATCTCGAACGGTTGGAGTTTCTTGGCGACCGCGTGCTTGGCTTGTTGACGGCGGAGGAGCTGTGGCGTCGTTATCCAGATTATTCTGAAGGTGATCTTGCGCCGCGCTTAAATGCGCTGGTGCGAAAAGAGACTTGCGCCAAGGCGGCGCTGCATCTTGGCGTTGATGAATATATTTTGATGTCGGAATGGGAAGAAAGTTCCGGCGGCCGCAAGAAAAAAGCAATCCTTGGCGATGTGATGGAAGCGCTTCTCGGCGCTCTTTATATTGATGGCGGTCTGGAAGTTGCGCGCGGTGTTTATGACCAATATTGGACGCCGAACCTTGAAAGGTTGGCGCGTGCGCACAGGGACGCGAAAACTGCATTGCAGGAATGGTCCCAGCAGAAAAAACTGGGCGCGCCGGAATATAAAGTCCTAAACGCCGATGGGCCGGACCATGCCCCTGCCTTTAAAATCGAAGTGCGTGTGAAAGGATTTTCTCCTGCGGTGGGTGAGGGGACATCAAAGCGCAAATCACAAATGGCGGCAGCGCGGGTGTTTTTGACCCGCGAAAAAATATGGAACGAAAATGACTGAACATGAAACTCGGTGTGCGATGGTCGCGGTTATTAGCGCCCCGCCCGACCGCGAAGGCGGTCAAACTTTTATGCGTTTGGGGCGATCATGACAGAACTTGAGACCAGAAGTGCGATGGTCGCGGTTATTGGCGCACCAAACGCAGGTAAGTCGACGCTCGTTAATGCGCTTGTTGGCGCCAAAGTTTCTATCGTAACGCAAAAAGTGCAGACCACACGAGCGCGCGTTCGGGGGATTTTGGCCGACGGCGATGCGCAGTTGGTGTTCATCGATACGCCCGGTATTTTTGCGCCAAAGCGTCGGCTCGATCGCGCTATGGTCGCCGCCGCATGGGATGGGCTGGATGGCGCTGACCAAACATTGTTGATTGTTGATGCGCCGTCTTACTTGGCGGGTGAAAATGAGCGTGGACAGGCGGGCAAGTCACGCGCTGATACGGACAGAATTATTGATGGTCTTGAAAAATCAGAACGCAAAGCTGTACTGGCGCTCAACAAAATTGACGATATCGCCATTCCTAACTTGTTGGCGCTTGCCCAAAGCCTGAATGAGCGCGGCGTTTTCACTGGCACCTTTATGATTTCGGCGAAAAATGGTGATGGGTTGAAGGACATCAAAGCCTTTTTGCTAGAAAAAGCGCCAAAGGGTCCTTGGCTCTATCCGGAAGATCAGCTTTCGGACATTTCTGATCGATTGATGGCGGCGGAAGTAACACGCGAAAAGCTATTTCTGCGGTTGCATCAGGAATTGCCTTATGATTCCACCGTTGAAACCGATGATTGGAAAGAGACAAAAAAAGGCATCCGCATAGAACAGACGATTTATGTGGCTCGTGAAAGCCAGAAGGGCATTGTTCTTGGCAAGGGCGGCGCGACGTTGAAGATTATCGGCCAGGCGGCGCGCGAAGAACTTACCGAATTATTGGGCGTTCCGGCGCATTTGTTTATTCATGTAAAAGTCCGCGAAGGCTGGGCCAATGAAGGCGCTAGATTACGCAATATTGGACTGGACGTGGTGGATTGAGCTTGGTCACTTTGTTCAAGTGTGGTTACGTCAAAATCATTTTGATTATATGACTACTTAGCTGTGTCTGAAGCGCGATGAACTTTCCCTACGAGATCGCTAAAGGGAATGTACCCTACAGCAGTTATGATCCGACTATCCTGAGATTGGTCGCGATTATCACCCAGCATAAAATAATGTCCGGGCGGCACTTTGTAAGGTCCTCTATCATCAAGCTGTCCGTCATCACCATAGCATTCTTGCACGAGGTAAGAGGCGCCATTTGGTAGTGTCTCACGGTATGTTGGGGCTTGCGCATTGCGTCCGTCGCATATTGTGTCGCGCATACCTAAAAACTCTTTCGGGACAGCTTCTCCGTTTATATGCAAGCTCCCATTGACCAGCTGAATAGTATCATTCGGCTGCCCGATGAGGCGTTTGACATAATCTTTATTGCCATCTTTTCCGTTTTTGAAAACAACAATATCTCCAGCTTTCGGCTGGCTGGCAAAAATGCGCCCCTCCCAAGATAAGCGAGTCAGCGGGTAAACAAGTGAAGATCTTGAGTACCCGTAACTCCATTTCTTTACGACAAAGTAGTCGCCTGAGTTAATGTTAGGGCGCATTGAACTAGCGGGAGCGTTAAAAGGTTGAACAAAAACACAGCGCACCAAAACTGCGATGACCATTGCGCCAATTATAGGAAGAAGCCAAATTCCTAAATACCCCCAAAGCCGGGCTGGGCTTCCTTGCTCTACATTTCGGTTCTGTTTTGCTACAAAAACCCAAACGCCAATCATAACAAATATGCCAATTAAGCCGTTTATTAAATCGATTGCCGCCCTTCCATTAATGCCTGCAAGAGAAATTTGCGTTGGGCCGGCAAAGAATAAAAAAGTGAACAACCCAATTCCGATGAAAACGCTTGTAATTACAGCGGCAAAAGCTGCGTATACCGCTGCGCGAGGTTTCCTGGCGTAATATAAGCCGACGCCCCATCCGACAAAGGTGAGTAGGCCCGCAATCCATGGACGAATGACACGTTTACTCGTATCGGGTTCTTTTTGTTTGTCGATCATTAGACTAGTAGCTTATATCGAAA
>BQJH01000070.1 GCA_021604605.1 Hyphococcus sp. | reverse complement strand
TGACGATCATCCATTTCCACTCGATATGGAGGCGGCGTCCGGCTTTTTCTGTTTCGAAAAGGGGCGGAAATTTCCGGCCAGCCTGTTTCATGACCACATAAAGGAAAATCGCGCCGACCCATAACCGCCCAACGGTAACTGCAGCTGGCGGGATGGTTTCGACGGCGCCGCGGATCATGGCAAAGGATGATCCGCCAATGGCAATCAAGACCCCTAATAGCGCCCAATCAAATAATGTGGCGTGCGCGGGAGTTTCAAGAGTCTTTTCCATGATATGGCGCTAAAGCCAGTGGGGTTTGCGGGCAACCTGTTTCTTGCTGTTGCACCGCAAAAAATTCTTGACCCTGAAATCGCACTGAGTAATGGTTGTTGTGGGCCACGCCCCCCCAACGGGGCGCTTACCATCTGGAAGGATGGATTTATGACTGAAACGATGCCAGCGGCGCGCCCTGCGCGCCCGTATTTTTCATCTGGGC
This sequence comes from Hyphococcus sp., assembly GCA_021604605.1. Classification (GTDB taxonomy): domain Bacteria; phylum Pseudomonadota; class Alphaproteobacteria; order Caulobacterales; family Parvularculaceae; genus Hyphococcus. The sequence goes on along the minus strand of BQJH01000070.1, from coordinate 11,454 downwards.
CATGCGCAAAGCGGCCGGGATGGTCCCCTGAAAACCTGAACGCTGCGCCTCTTGGCCGCTCTCACCGATCAAAGATTGGGAAAGCGCGTTTGAAAGACGCCATAGACCGCACGCGCGCGCTTTTGGGTGTGCCGGATGAGTACCGTATCGGAATTGTTCCTGCGTCTGATACGGGCGCCGTTGAGATGGCGATGTGGACGATGTTGGGCGAGCGGCCGGTCGATATGTTCGCGTGGGAGAGTTTTGGAGCAGGATGGATCACCGATGCGGTAAAACAGCTTGGCCTTGATGCGCGCCTGCATGAGGCGGCTTACGGCGAAATTTCGGACCTTGGCGCGGCAAACCCAGCCCATGATGTTGTCTTCACATGGAACGGTACGACCTCCGGCGTACGCGTGCCGAACGCCGACTGGATTTCAGATGATCGCGAAGGGGTTGTGATTTGTGATGCGACTTCAGCGGTCTTTGCTCAGCCGTTGGATTGGCAAAAGCTCGATGTCATAACTTATTCCTGGCAAAAAGTCCTTGGCGGGGAGGCGGCCCATGGGATGCTTATTCTTAGCCCGCGCGCTGTGAAGCGGCTTGAAAGTTATACGCCGCCCAGGCCATTGCCAAAACTCTTCCGTCTCACCAAAGGCGGTAAATTGATTGAAGACATATTTGAAGGCGCGACAATCAACACGCCTTCCATGTTATGTGTCGAAGATTATCTCGACACTTTAAAATGGGCGGCCAAGCTCGGTGGCTTATCGGCGTTGCATCAACGTGCAGATGAGAATGCAGCCGCTTTGGCGGTGTGGGTTAAAAAAACACCCTGGCTCGATTTTCTTTGTGCTGATGCCGCCTTGCGATCGAACACATCTGTGTGCCTGAAAATCACTGATCCGGAAATTGGCGCACTTGATGAAAAGGCGCAGCGCGCTTTTGTCAAAGCGATGGAGAAACATCTCGAAGCTCAAGAGGCTGCCTATGACATTGGCGGCTATCGCGATGCGCCTCCGGGATTGCGTATCTGGTGCGGCGCTACCGTTGAGCGTGAAGATATAGAGACGCTTTGTCCCTGGCTCGACTGGGCGTTTCACACTGCTAAATCATCTATCTAACAGCCATTCCCCTACTGATTATTCCAGCAAGAGGCCTCAAGCTATGCCAAAAGTTCTTATTTCCGACGCGTTAAGCGAAACTGCCGTTAATATTTTTAAGGAGCGCGGTGTAGAAGTTGATTACCAGCCTAAGCTTGGTAAAGACAAAGAGAAACTGCTCGAGATTATTGGCGAATATGACGGCTTGGCTGTGCGATCGGCAACCAAAGCGACATCCAAAATCATTGCGGCGGGTAAAAACCTTAAAGTCGTTGGTCGTGCAGGGATTGGCGTTGATAACATTGATATCCCCGCCGCGACAGCTAACGGTGTCGTGGTGATGAACACGCCTTATGGCAATGCGATCACAACGGCGGAACATGCGATTGCGATGATGTTTGCATTGGTTCGTCAAATCCCTCAGGCAAACCAATCAACCCATGCTGGTAAATGGGAGAAGTCTGCTTTTATGGGGGCGGAAGTTTTCGGCAAAACGCTTGGCGTTATCGGTTGCGGCAATATCGGTTCTATTGTCGTTGACCGGGCGTTGGGGCTTAAAATGCGGGTCATCGCCTTTGACCCATTTTTGACTGAAGAGCGCGCCGTCGAGCTTGGTGTTGAGAAAGTTGAACTTGATGGTCTTTTAACGCGCGCAGATATTATTACGCTGCATACGCCGTTAACGGACCAGACGCGCAATATTCTTGGACGGGAAAATATAGCAAAATTGAAGCAAGGTGTGTTCATCATCAATTGTGCGCGGGGCGGGCTTGTTGATGAAGCGGCTCTAAAAGATGCTTTGGATGAGGGCCGTGTCGCCGGCGCCGCGCTTGATGTTTATGAAACGGAACCGGCGAAGGAACATGCGCTTTTCGGCCACCCGAAAGTGGTTGCAACGCCGCATCTTGGCGCCTCGACTATGGAAGCGCAGGAAAATGTGGCTATCCAAGTTGCTGAACAGATGGCTGATTATTTAATGCGCGGCGCTGTTTCCAACGCACTTAACATGCCTTCTGTAACGGCTGAAGAGGCGCCGAGGTTAAAACCCTTTATCGCGCTGGCGGAGAAACTGGGTGCGTTTGCAGGACAGCTTACGCAAAGCGGATTGAAAAAGATTGAGCTAGTTTTTGAAGGCGATGTTGCGGTGCTTAACACCAAACCGCTGACAGCGGCTGCGGTGGCGGGTGTTTTGAAGCCGATGTTATCCGAGGTGAATATCGTCAACGCACCAGTGCTGGCGAAAGACAGAGGCGTTTCTATTTCTGAAACCTTCCGTGATGATGCAGACAGTTTCGACAGTATCATTCACTTGCGGATTGTTTCCGAAACACAGGAGCGCACCGTGTCCGGGACAGTTTTTGCCGGCGAGCCGCGTATCATTGAAATAAAAGGTGTCGATATGGATGCTGGGTTTGCCCCGAATATGCTTTACACAACCAATGATGATCGTCCGGGCTTTATCGGCGCGTTAGGCCAAACGCTGGGTGAGGCAGGCGTCAATATTGCGACGTTTAGCTTGGGGCGCTCAGCGCCCGGAGAGCAGGCGATTGCGCTGCTTGCTGTTGACCAGCCGATCTCTGACGATGTCTTGAGTAAAGTGAGCGCCTTGCCTCACGTGACGCAAGCCAAGGCGCTGGTTTTTTAAGGCATGGTATTCGCGTCACCGCATGCCGAATCGAATTACAAGATCAGTAGAGAGCTTTACTAAGGGTACTAAAATCCACGCCATGAGGGTTTGTTGCGTCAGTTGATTTTCTGCCGCATCATGATGAGCTTTTTCATCAGCATAGATTTTTTTGACGCAAACATATGCGTCTTGATTATTGTCTTGCAGGAAACTTAGCTGCTCTTCTAAATGTTTGAGTACAGTATGCTCTACGGCAAATGTAGTTGCGGTGACGGCGTTTGGGCCAATCAAACCGGTTACAAGGCCTAGGCAAAAGCCACCCATCCCGCAGGCGTGGTAACTAACACACCGCCTAACGCCAATTTTGTTCAGATGTGCTGCAAAAATACGGCGATGTTCTTCTTCGTGTTCTTGAAACTCTTGTAATTGAGGCAGCAGTCTTCGAGCGCGTAAGGATGATGCAAACCGCTGTGCCCTGTAAATGTTGACCGCGCCGTTCTCTCCAGCGTGATCTACCTTAATCATTTTTTCTGCAATGGTTTTAGCAGGCCGAAGCATGCGTAATCCTATGCATTGTGATTGCGAACGGCAATAAGCTATATAGCCGCCCAGATGACTATTACTCGTTTAGCAAAGCAACCTCACCAAAGCCTAATTCTTCAAGCCGGTCTCTTTGTGTCTCGCCGTCACCAACAATGACATAGTGCATTGCGTCAGGGCGAAGATACTGGTCGGCAAGAGTTTGAATTTTCTCAACGCTCATGGCGTTGATGATCTCGTCCTGCTTTTGAATATAATCATAAGGCTGGTCGTAGTCGGCAATGTTTTGAAGCATGCCGAGTTTAGCGCCTAACGTCTCAAAAGCGCGGGCTTTGCTTTTTAAAAGGAAGCTCTTGGAAACATCGAGATCTTCTTCTGTGAAGGTCGCCCCATACTCTTCCATGATCGATTTAACGAGATCCGCAGCTTCGAGCGTCACGTTGCTGCGCACGCCGCTGGAGACCATAAACGTGCCGTAGCGTTTTGATCCGCCAAAGCTACTGCCGATGCCATAGGTATAGCCTTTTCCTTCGCGCAGTTCTTGCGTCAATCGTGATGCAAAGCCGCCGCCGCCAAGACGATAGTTTAAAATATTCGCGGCAAAGTAGTCATCGTCCGTTCTTTTTAAGGCCGGATAGCCGAACCGGAAGATCGATTGTTTGGCGCCCGGCATATCGTAGAAATATACCGTGCTTTTTTCGGGTGCTTTAGGCTCTGCATAAGATGGCATTGTTACTGTTGCCGATGGCCATGCGTCAGCAAGGTTGCCTAAAGCCGCTAGAACATCATCCTGATTGACAGCGCCAACGACCCGAAAATTAGCGGTATTCGGCGCGAGCGCTGTCACATAATAGGTCTTTAAATCCTCAATTGTGAGGGCGGAGACTGAGGCTTCGGTCCCGATGACAGGCGTCGCAAGTATGTGTCCTTCCCCAAATAGTATTTTGGCGAAAGCTCTGTTTGCGATGCTTGTGGGTTGCGCCTGACTGCTTTGAATGGCGCTGATCGTGCGTGCTTTGGCGAGAGAAAACTCTTCCTCATCCCAACGGGGTTCAAGAAGAATTTCTTTTAAAAGCGCCATAGTTGCATCGAAATTGCGCGCCAACGTTCCGCCGGAAATCACAAAACGCTCACTGCCTGCACCGACAGAAATATTAGCGCCAAGAGCCTCGATCGCTTCTTCAAGTTCAGCGGCGGTTCGGGTCGCTGTTCCTTTGTCGAGGATTTCTGCCAGGAGACTGGCGGCGCCAGGCTTTGAAGGGTCATCAAGAAAGTGCCCACCGTCAAAAGATAGCTCAAACTGAACCAGCGGCAGTTCGTGATTTTCAATCCCGAAAACTTCCAGGTCATTTACAAATTTTGTTTCCCAGACTGTTGGCGGGGTTACAACAGGGGCTTCGCCATAGTCAGGCTCTTGAGTTCTGTCGAATGAAGAGGCGGTGCGCTCATAGTCCGCGACGCCGCTTGCATCGAATGACGCTTCCGCACCTTGCACAATTTCTTCTTCCACGACTTCAGCGCGGATTGACCCATCCAGCGCGAGTTCTGGCGCCCCTTGGGGAACGAAACTCGTCGCCACATAGGGTTTGTCTTTGATATATTGGTTGTAAACCCGCATCACATCGTCTGCAGTCACGGCTTTAATCAACTCAATGTCGCGATTGATGTAGCCTGCGTCACCGGCAAATATTTCATATTGTGCGAGGTTAAATGCTTTGCCCAGTACACTTTGAATGCCGCCATAAAACCCGACTTCCTGTGTGGTTTTGATCCGATCAAGGTCTTTTTGTGAAATGCCTTCCGTTTCAAATTTGGCAAACCCTTCATCAAGTGCAGTTTTAATGTCGTCGAGATCGACACTGTTAAAGCCGCGTATACTAAGGATTGTTTCTCCGGATAATTCAGAATTATACCCAAAGATAGCAACGTTCGATGTTAGCTTCTTTTCATCAATGAGGACTTCGTTCAGTGGCGCGCTTTTTGATCCGCTCAAGAGTTCAGCGAGTACATCAAGCGCATATCCGTCTGGGTGATATTGCGGGACGGTTGGCCAGGCGATGGTCAATTCCGGCAGTTGTGCAAAATTGTCTTCGTGAAAAAGTTTTTTCGTTTCAGAAAGCGTGACGGGTTGTTTTTCTAAAGGCGCAACTTCGGGGCCGCGTGGAATTTCCGCGAAATATTTTTCAACCCATGCGCGGGCCTGTGCTTCATTAAAATCCCCTGCAATGACAAGACTAACGTTATTGGGTGTGTACCAGTCCCGGTAAAATTCTTTAACGTCGTCCAGGGTTGCTGCGTCGAGGTCATCTAAAGATCCGATGACTTGCCAATTATAGGGATGTCCTTCCGGGTAGAGCGCCTTGCCGAGAACATAAAATGTGTGCCCGTAAGGTTGGTTGTCATAGCTCTGGCGTTTTTCGTTCTTAACGACCTGTTTTTCTTTCGCCAGCACAGGGGCCGTCACCGTGTTGATGAAATACCCGATCTTGTCAGCTTCCGCCCAGATCATTTTTTCCAGCGAATCTTTTGGCACAGTCTGGAAATAGTTGGTGCGGTCGCGGCTGGTGGAGCCGTTAGCGCCGGACCCGCCAATGCGTGCGCTCATGGCGTCAAGTCCGCCTTTGCCGAGGTTTTCAGATTCCAAAAAGAGGAGGTGCTCAAACAGATGGGCAAACCCGGTGCGGCCCGGCTTTTCCCGAGCGGAGCCAACATGTGCGGTCAATGCGACGGCGACAACAGGGTCTGAACGATCTACATGAAAGATAACTTTGAGGCCGTTATCGAGGGTAAATTCTTCAAAGGCGACCAGCGCCGTTTCTTGCGTCGTGCTGCCAGAAGTGTCTGAAGATTGCTCGCTGTCTTTTGCACAGCCCAAAAGTAGCGCTGTGCTGATCGCGGCGGCGGCCGCCCATTTTGCTGAAATCATGATTATCCCCTCAGCGATAAGGGCGGCCTTTGTTCTGGTTATTCAGCGGCTTTTTTGTAGATGCCGATGAACCAGTCCGCCCATTTTTTCTGATCTTTATTATACTGCTGGAAATGCTGACGAACAGAGCCGTCATCCTGCAATGTCCATGTTCCTTTAAAGCGTGCTGTATTGCCGTTTGAATAGGCGATTTTTCCCTTCAGCTCCATGGCGCCGTTATTGTTAAGCCCGCCTTCATAGTCGATTGTCGCTCCGGGGCTGACCCAGACCTGACGCCATTTCTTTGAGCCAAGATCAACGAAGTTGTAACTCTGGCCTGTGCTGCCTTGCACACCTGTCCAGCGCTCAACCAGAAGGCACCCGTTCTCCTCTATCGATATGATATTCTTTCCCGCGACACTGCCGTCAGTTGAAAAGACATCCCATTCCCCAACCCAGAAGTCGAATTGCCGAAATAGCTCATCGGCGCATGGGGGTGGGGGCGGTGTCTGTGCGTCTGTCCCGGCCGTATTGGCATCTTGCGCCATAGCGCTGCCGGCAGAGAGCCAGAGGGCGGTGATAAAGAGTAGCTTTTTCATAAGGAGCCTCATGAATAGGGCCGCTGTGAAAGCGGCGGTTGATCATGCGCGTCGGAGATTTGCCCGCAATGGCGCATGGGACGAAATGACTGAATAAAGGGGTAAAACGAATTCTTTGACCCGCGCGGCAAAGTCCCTATGGTGCGCGCGATTTAGTGAAATTTTGGAGGGCTTATGGCCGATGTGGCCGTAATCGGCGCCCAGTGGGGCGATGAAGGTAAAGGTAAGATTGTCGACTGGCTTTCGGCGCGGGCGGATATCGTGGTGCGCTTTCAGGGCGGGCATAATGCCGGGCACACGCTGGTGATTGACGGTGAGGTCTACAAGCTCTCCTTGTTGCCTTCCGGTGTTGTGCGCCCCGGATGCAAGGGCATGATCGGGTCTGGCGTAGTCGTCGACCCGTTTGCGCTGATTGCTGAAATCGAGCGGCTTGAGAAGCAAGGTGTGAAAATTAATCAGGACAATCTCTCCCTTGCTGAAAATGCAACTCTCATTTTGCCGGTGCATCAGGAACTCGACGCCATGCGCGAGGGCGCGGCAACGGGCGTAAAAATTGGCACCACCAAACGTGGTATCGGACCGGCTTATGAAGATAAAGCGGGGCGGCGTGGGTTACGCGTTGCTGATCTTGCGAATTTTGACGCTTTACCCGCTAAGATTGAAAATCTTCTTGTGCATCATAATGCGATACGGCGTGGGTTGGGCGCTGAAGAAGTTGATGCATCTGCATTGTTAAAAACTCTCAAAGAAATTGCACCGCGCATTGTACCCTTTATGAAACCGGTTTGGCGTGAGCTCGATCAGGCCAAGAAGGATGGCAAACGCATCCTTTTTGAAGGCGCGCAAGGCGTGTTGCTTGATATTGATCATGGTACGTATCCTTTTGTAACATCATCAAATACGGTTGCAGGGCAGGCGGCGACGGGCTCCGGGCTCGGGCCAAAAGCTGTCGGTTACGTGCTTGGTATCGTGAAAGCGTATACAACCCGTGTCGGTGAAGGGCCGTTCCCGACAGAATTGCATGATGAGACGGGTCAGCGCCTTGGTGAGCGCGGTCATGAGTTTGGCACCGTTACCGGTCGTCAACGACGATGTGGCTGGTTTGATGCTGCGCTTGTGCGTCAGTCATTGAAGATTGCCGGTGTTGATGGCATTGCTCTCACAAAGCTTGATGTTTTGGATGGCTTTGAAACGCTCAATGTTTGTGTCGGTTATAAGATAAACGGCCAGACTTATGACTACCTTCCTGCGGGCTCAGATGTGCAGGCCGCAGCTGAGCCGGTTTATGAAACCATGGAAGGTTGGTCAGGCACGAGCGAGAAGGCGCGCTCATGGGCAGACCTGCCTGCCGCTGCGGTGAAATATGTCCGACGGCTCGAGGAGCTGATTGAGACGCCCGTTGCGTTGGTCTCCACAAGTCCCGAGCGGGATGACGTGATTTTGATGCGCGACCCTTTTCAGGGGTAGCGTAAGCATTGAAAATAAGCGCTTTTCTCTCAGGGTCGTGAAATATCGCCCCTAGCCTTTGTTGACGCAAACCTGATATTAAGGAGCGCATATCAGGGAGTGGCGTATGAAGCGCGTTAAGAATTATATTTTTCCTGCAATTTTGATCTTTGGGATTGCAATCTTTGCGGTGTCCGGGCGCACGTCTGCTGTCGGCGCCGATTATCAATATTCAGGCAAGCCGGAGATTGTCGCCGCTACTTTTTCTTCCGCATGGTGCTCTTCGTGTAAGATTTTAAAACCCCGACTTGCGGCAGTCATTCCAGACTTTGTTGACCAGCCCGTAAAGTTTGTGGAGTTCGATTTTACATTTGGGCAAAGCAAAGACATTGAAGAGCAGGCTAATGCTGAAGGCGTCGGCGAGATCTATCCTCAGTTTAAAGGCGCAACGGGTTTTACACTGTTGATAGATCGCGACACAGGCGAAATAGTGGATAGTTTGACCATCAACCACTCAAAAAAAGCCATGCGCGCGGCAATCGCACAAGCGGTCGCAATCGCGGAGCGTAACGTCACAGTGGATGAACCTTAATCTTTTTGTTGCCGATCCAGCGCGTTATAGCCCGCAATATGGCAATTACTGCGCCTGGGCGATGGCGCGCAATAAATTGGCCAAAGGTGATCCGGAAGTATGGTATGTGTACGAAGGAAAGTTGTATTTAAACATTACTGCACGGTATCAACGAAAATGGCTTGCGAAGATCGATGAAGAGATTGCGCGGGCGGATGTGAATTGGCCGACAATTTCTGACAAGCAATAGACCTGTAACAGGGAGCATTTTCTGCTCCGATGATTGCTTCTTACAATTGTACGTGACGTCGATTTCACTTGCGCATTTTAGCAGTAAGAGTCACACTCAAAATGTTCCGGGGAGCGTCCCGCCTGTCGACACTGTTTGACAGCTCGTGCGACGCGCATCTTGAAACAACGCCCTTAAAGCGAGAGTTTCGAGCAATACGCGCCAGGGAGCTAGGGCAATGGGACTGAGAATGCATCCTTTGAACCTGATCCAGGTCATGCTGGCGCAGGAACGGGACAGGTTGGGGCCTAAACGCCTCGTAAACGCCTATGTCGATTTCCTCATCGCGGGATCCCCAAGGTTTAAGCGGCGATGAGGAGACCGGCAGTTTGTTAGAGTTTGTGTTAGGTTTAGTTGATAGCCGTATGCCATCTATGCGTATGCGGTGTTTTTCAGTGGGCGCGACTTTCTTTCTCGCCGGGTGTGCGTTTGCGGCTACACCTCAAGACACAAAAAACCCCACAGAACAGTCTGCATCGCGTGCTGAGCATAAAATTTCAAATTGTGCCACGCAGAAGCATGCTCAAATTGATTATGTAGTCTGCCGGTTTGATCCCGAAGAAGCGGATATACGTCTCTTTCTCAACGATGCAGAAGGCCAACCCTATGGTCACTTCACTCGATTGAAGGCGGCGCTGCAAGAAAGAGGCGAGAGCCTCATTTTCGCGATGAATGGCGGTATGTATCACAAAGATCGATCACCGGTCGGGTTTTATGTTGAAAATGAGATCGTTCATAAAAAAGAAAACACAAATGATGGGCCCGGCAATTTCCATATGAAGCCCAATGGTGTTTTCATTATCGATGGAAATGGCTTTTGGGTTGCGCCCACCAGTACTTTTCTGGTTTCAAATCGTCCACCGCCAATTTATGCGACTCAATCTGGCCCGATGTTGGTGATTGATGGAGAGTTACACCCGCGATTTTTAGTCGACTCTGACTCCCGAAAACGGCGTAATGGTGTTGGTGTAACAGAAGCAGGTGAAGTCATCTTTGTGCTCGCGGATACGCCGGTTAATTTTTATCAGTTTGCGGTGTTTTTTCGCGATGAGTTGAAAACGCCTAATGCGCTTTACCTAGATGGAACGATATCGCGAGTTTACGCACCAGAGGTTGGGCGGAATGATCCCGGCGCCGCCATGGGGCCGATCATTGGAGTGGTGGCAAAACAGTAACACTCATGAGATAGGGAATAAATTTTCCTGATAAAACAACCCCTTTATGAATCCTGTGATCGCTGTGTGACGTCTTCTCTACTTTACGAGCGATTAAACCCCCTTTAAAACTGCCGCAGAAGATATTTCAGACTGTCTGGCTAAACGGGGATAGCGCGATGAAAAAGATCTTATTGACCAGCGCAGCGCTTTGCGCCTTTGCGGTGGCGTCGCCAGCGGCGGCTGAAATTCAGCTCGGCTTTCACCTTGGCTGGAATAAAACCTTTTCAAGTGATGTGACATTTACCGGCCCTGGGACAACTGATTTCACTTTGGAAGGTGTGCCGTGGCAGGGCCTGTCTCTGCCGGGTGATGATGGCGCGCCTTACTATGGTGGCCGTGCGACCTACTGGTTTAATAATACTGGTCCGGGTTGGGGCGTAATGCTCGATTACACCCACGCCAAGATCAGGGCTGATGCTAGCGCGATGGTCGCGCTAACGGGAGATACGGGCGCCAGTGGCGTCGCGCCGGGAAATTATACAGTGCCTGTTCTCGTTGATCGGTTGGAATTCACAGACGGTATTAACCTCGTGACGTTGAGTGCGATGTATCGGTTTGCGCCAACTGGTAAGCTGCAACCTTATGTCGGTTTTGGCGGCGGCATGAGCATTCCTCATGTCGAGGTCACAGGGAACTCCCTTTCCGGACTGCCAACGACATTTGAATACAATAATGGCGGTCTTACCGTGCAGGCGTTAGCCGGTGTTGATTTTCGCGTTACGGATATTTTTTCCGTCTATGGTGAATATCGGCTGAACTATTCGCCGGTTAGTGCATCGCTTTCTGATCCGGCATTTAAAATGGAAACGGATCTTCTCACCAACCAGATTGCGTTCGGTGTTTCCCTGCATTTCTAAAACTGTGGCCAGTTACACGATTGCGCCCTCTCAGGAGCTGCAGTCAGTTATCAAAATTACTTTTTGAATGACGCATAAACATTGAGTTTTGTGAGAAAATAACGCGGCCCGAGATGCGGTCTTTCCTTGTTTTGTACCCCATTCGACCTTAAACTGAGGTCGACTAAAGAGGGGTGCAGCGATACTCGGGGAGAGATCCGTATGAAGACCTTATTGTCAACTACTTCGACTGCTATCGGCATTTTATCACTGATCGCAATATCGCCTTCAGTGTACGCGGATGAGAACGGCGTTCAATCGGTTGAAAGTTTTCAATGTGCG
>BQJH01000069.1 GCA_021604605.1 Hyphococcus sp. | reverse complement strand
ACATCAGATTCTGAGACACGCTTGACCGTGTGGCCAAGATCTTCGGCAATAAGCTGGGCAGTGTCTGCATCCAGAATATCATTGCCCGTGACCATCTGGCCTTCTTTCATCATCTCTTTGACGAGATCGACAGCACGCATTGACATCCGTCCGGCCAAGTCTTGCACTGTGATCGTCTCCGGGATGATCACATCTCGCAGAACCCGGTCACTGCCACGCTTCTGGCGGGCTTTCTTTTCACGTTCACGCGCGCGCCTTACGGACGCCAGGGAACGTTGCCGCTCTTCATCATCAAGCGCATTGGAGATCGTCAAGCGGCCAGTTCGGCGACGCGGCGCTTCCTTGGACTTTGTCTGACGGTCTTCGCCCATGGGCTGGCGTTTGGTTTTCAAACGACCGCCGAGTTGCGCCAGAGGATTATCCGCATCCGCCTTAATCGCAGCAGGATCATCTGACCCGGCTTTTTTATTGCCGCGACCGTCTTTTGCCTCGGCCCGGCGTTTGCGTTCGCGCTCTTCTTCTTCCAACGCCTCTTGCGCTTCGGCTTCAGCGCGGCGGCGTTCTTCCGCTTCTTTCGCGCGTTTTGCTTCTTCATCGAGCAGACGCTTGCGTTCTACGTCGAGTTTGGCTTGCGCTTCTGCTTCGCGCGCTTCACGTTCTGCACGTTCGGCCTGCTCACGTTTTGCCCGTTCGGCCTGTTGGTTGCGCGCATTGGTCAGCGCAGCGGCTCTGGCTTTTTGCTCGTCTGCAGAAAGGGTTTTTAATACGGCGCCGTTCTTTTTATCGTCTGTGGCCTTTGGCGCTGCAGGCGCTGGCGCCTTCTTGGCTTTAACCGCAGGCTTCTTCTCAGGTGCTTCCGCAGTGTCACCTTTTTTGGGCGTCAGGACGCGGCGGCGCTTGGTTTCCACCACAACCGTTTTTGACCGGCCATGAGAAAAACTCTGCTTAACCGCACCCGTTTCGGTGCGGCGAAGCGTCAAGGGCTTGCGCTTTTTCGTTTCCGTTTCGACGTCGTCGCTCATCCAAACTCCAATTTGCGCTTCTTAAAAGCGCGCTTTCCTATCCGGCGCATCCACATTCGTCGCCGGCAATTTCCTGAAAGCCGCCTTGGACATACATCTCAAAGCAGCCGGGGTCCACCAAGAACCCCTCCTTTATTCAACACGCTCCCGGCGCCGGAACCCTTCCAGCCGCCGCGCCGCAAGCAGAAACCTATCCGCCGCCGGCCCATAGTTAATCCCTGCATGCACTGTCCGATCCCGACCCAGCGCGGCAGATAGTTCTTCCTCATCGAGCCAGCCAACGAGCGCTGCGTTTACCGCGCTTGCCCTTAACTTTCTCTTCCCGTCTTCCGCGCCATCGCGCGCGGCGATCAAGACCGCCAATCTCTTATCCTTCAGGCTGGCGCGGACCTTCTCAAAACCCGTCACCACATCACCCGTTCGCCGGGCCAAACCCAAGGCAGAAAGCGCCGCCTTCGCAAGCCCAGCCTCCACCTGATCGCCCAGCTCGTCAGCAATCCGCGCCTCGGTTTTGAACGACCGCGAAAACGCTTTTTTCGCAAGCGCCGTCTCAAGCGCTTCGCTTGTCGCCGACACCCAGGCGCCACGCCCCGGCAGCTTGCCGGAAAAGTCTGGCGTCACGACCCCTTCCGGGTCCAACACAAAGCGGATGAACCCTTCTGGCGATCCACTCACGCCGGTCGCAATACATTTGCGCTCCCGGCTGTGTTCCGTGCGCTCTTTTTTAGACGGCAGCGTCAGCGGGCACACCCTCCTCAGCATCTTCTGCGGCCTCTTCGCTTTCCGCTTCTGCGCGCATAGCATCAAGGTCTTCCTGAGTAATCCAGCCCGCCTTCAATCGCGCGCGGATAATCAAATCTTCCGCATCTTCAGCGCTAAGGCCGTAGCTTTCGAGCATACCGTCATAGTGCTTGCGTTCACCGTCAACACGCTCCGTCCAGCCGACCAGGTCATCCGTTGCACAACCGGCAAGGTCTTCGATCGACTTCACATCGTTCTCACCAAGTGTAACGATCATCTTCAGATCAAGACCTTCATGGCCGATAATATCGTCAGCAACGCCAAGCTCTTTGCGTTTTTCGTCGAGCTTTTTGTTTTCTTCCTCAATGAAGTCACGCGCGCGCGCCTGAAGCTCTTCGGCGGTCTCTTCGTCAAGGCCGTCGATATCCATCAACTCATCGGCGCCAACAAAGGCAATCTCTTCAATCCGGGAGAACCCTTCTGAAACAAGAAGGCCCGCCATCATGTCATCAACATCAAGACCTTCCATGAACCGTTCAGTGCGGACCTTGAATTCTTCCTGACGTTTTGCGCTTTCTGCTTCTTCCGTCATGATATCAATTTCATAACCGGAAAGCTGTGAGGCGAGGCGCACATTCTGACCGCGACGCCCAATAGCAAGTGATAGTTGCTCATCCGGCACCACCACTTCAATCCGCTCAAGCTCTTCATCAAGAACAACCTTAGAGACCTCAGCGGGCGCGAGAGCGTTGACCACAAACGTCGCGTCATCAGGCGACCACGGCACGATATCGATCTTCTCGCCGCCAAGTTCGTTGACGACAGCCTGCACGCGAGAACCACGCATACCGACACAAGCGCCAACCGGGTCAATGCCGCCATCATTGGAGTGAACGCCGATTTTCGCCCGGCTGCCCGGGTCACGGGCAACGGCTTTAATCTCAATCACGCCATCATAAACTTCCGGCACTTCCTGTTCGAACAGCTTGGCCATGAAGGTTGGATGGGCGCGTGAAAGAAAAATCTGCGGGCCCCGTGTCTCGCGGCGTACTTCCATAATATAAGCGCGCACCCGATCGCCATTGCGGTAATTTTCACGCGGCAATTGCTGGTCGCGGCGAATGATGGCTTCAGCTTTGCCAAGATCAGCAATGACGTGGCCATATTCTACACGCTTGACGATGCCGTTGATGATTTCGCCAACACGGTCTTTGAAATCTTCATACTGACGGTCACGCTCAGCCTCACGCACCTTTTGCGTGATAACCTGCTTTGCCGCCATCGCCGCCACCCGGCCAAAGTCAATCGGCGGCAACGGATCAGACATGAAATCACCGATCTCTGCTTCCGGGTTGCGGTGACGCGCTTCATCAAGCGTCAGTTCGGCGGAATCATTTTCCACCAGTTCAACAACCTCAAGCAGACGCCACAACCGTGTCTCACCGGTTTTCGGATCGATCTCGGCTTTGACATTCGTCTCATGGCCATATCGCGAGCGCGCTGCACGAGCGAGCGCGTCTTCCATTGCTTCAATCACCAGTGATTTTTCAATGGACTTCTCGCGCGCAACCGCGTCAGCAATCTGGAGCAATTCCAGTTTGTTTGCGCTAATGGCGTTCATCGGATGGTCTCCGTCATCATGATCTCTCCTGTTCGTGGATTTCTGCTTCTTCTTGCGCCTCATCCTTGCCGGCTTCCTTTCCGGCTTTGAGGCTTTCTTTAATCAATTCATCGGTGAGGACGAGCTTGGCCTGGGCGATCCAGCCTATAGGAAACAACGCTGTCTCCTCCTCACCCTCAATATCAAAGGCGACATTGCCGTCATCCATGCCCGCAACAACGCCGTTAAATCTTTTGCGGCCTTCTACCAGCCGGTTCAATTCCAGCTTCGCCGGCCAACCCTGCCAATCCTCAAAATCTTTCGGGCGCACCAGCGGACGATCGATCCCCGGCGACGAAACTTCCAGATTGAAAGCACCTTCAATCGGGTCCGCCTCTTCCAGCACCGGCGACAACGCCCGCGACAGTGTCGCACAATCTTGCGCTGTCATGGTTTTGTCAGGCCGCTCGGCCATCACCTGCAAAACTTGCGTCTTGCCGCCCGTCACGCGCACGCGAATAAGCTCAAAGCCTGTTGCTTCCACAACAGGGGCAATCAGCTCTTCAAGGCGGGCGTTCTGCGAGGTCAAATCCGTCGCGGCTCCTCAATAACTCAGGCGTTTAGTAACAAAAAAGCGGGCCCCGCGGGGCCCGCTATCGAAAATCGACATGCGTTTGCGCGTTATATAGGGCGCCAGTTCTGGTTTGTCAGCCCTTATCGGGAGGGATTTTGATGGATTTTACCCCGCCAATAGGCCAAAATGAACGCTGATTAGGGGAATTTTGTCTTAAGGGGTCGGGGTCATGGGTCGTTTTCTTGCATTTATTCTAGGCATTGCCGGGGCGGTCGCCGGTTCACAGGCGCCGGGTTTTACCCTGCAATATATGCAAAACCTGCAAGGACGGGTTGATGAGCTGACCACTATTGTCGAGCAGTATGACGAAAATATCGCCGGATATGGCTACACCCGCGAAACCGCCATGGCTGAGTGTCGGACCGCCACCGATCTCCTCGATGCTATGTGCGACGGCTATGAAACCTCCGTTGATCGCCTCGAATGGCTAAGCGGCCATCTGGCGGAACTTGAGGCCGCAGGCGATTATGTACGCCCGCTCATTCTGGCGCGTTCTTATGACAAGCCGATCTTCACTTCCGTTAGGACGCAATTTGAGCCGGCTGTGCCAGTGACCATCCATGGGGCTGCTTATGCCGGTGGGGGCTTTGCGGTCCTTTGGGGCGCAGCGTCTTTCCTCTTTGGCATTTTGGGCGCCATGCTCGGCGGCGGCCGACGCTACGCTTAAACCGCTGCCCGGATTTCACATGACGCCCTGAAATTGGCGTATCGCAATTTGCGCCAACTCAGATATGACTGGCGCCGTGGAACAATCGCGAAATAAATCTGACCCAAACAACAATGTTGGGGTCGTCATCATTGGCCGCAATGAGGGTGAGCGCCTAATCGCATGTCTCAAATCCGCATTGAGGGACACACCGCATGTTGTTTACGTAGACTCCGGCTCAACCGATGACAGCGCAGAAGCGGCCCGTAAACTCGGCGCCAAAGTGGTTGCGCTGGATATGACTAAACCTTTCACCGCCGCCCGGGCCAGAAATGCAGGCGTTGAAAAACTGAAACAGACCTCTACGACGGCGCTGATACAATTTGTCGATGGCGACTGCGAAATTGTTGAAGGCTGGATCGATCATGCCGTGCAGTTTCTGAGCCAGCAAAATGATGTAGCGGCCGTCTGTGGGCGACGGCGGGAACGCTTTCCTGAGGCAACAATATACAACCGCCTGGTTGATCAGGAATGGGCGACGCCCATCGGGGAAGCGCAAAGCTGTGGCGGTGATGTCTTGATGCGAATGGCGGCGTTTGACGCGAGTGGTGGATACAACCCCGGGTTAATCGCCGGAGAAGAACCGGAATTTTGCGTGCGTCTGCGTGCGAAGGGATGGAAAATCTGGCGCCTCGATGCGGAGATGACCCGGCACGACATCGCCATGACATCGCTTGGGCAATGGCTGAAACGGGCACGGCGCGCAGGGCACGCTTTTGCAGAAGTCTCGGACCTACATCACGGCACGCCGGAACAAATCTGGGCGCGGGAAACATTACGCGCCTTTTTCTGGACAGGGCTCGGCATTGCCGGGCTTGCAGGAGGCGCGCTGATCCACCCATTACTATTCATGACCCTGCTGATCATCCCTTTACAGATCATCCGGATGGCTTTGCGCGACAAGCCAGCCACTAAAACCAGCTGGGCCCATGCAAGCCTCATTATGTTGCAAAAACCCTGGGAAGCAGCTGGCGCTATCCAGTATTGGCTGGGCAAAATCAGCGGCAAAAATCAGAAGTTGATTGAGTATAAATGAACTCTTAAGTCCGTAAGGGCCAATCAAGCGATCGCCCACGCACAGCCTCTTTGAAGTTCGCGCATGTCAGCTTAACACCAAGCATATCGCCAAGCTGGAGGAGGTCTTCATTAAAAATTCTCTCTACCCGTTGTTGCGCATCTGATGAAAGCGTCGGCCGGTCGCGCATTTGCAATTTACCCTTAATAAAATCACGTAAAGCTCTTGGCGCCACCGCACGGCGCAAAGCGGTCGCGGGCGCGCTTTCCACCAGAAGGTCATATAGCGGGAAACGACGGATGCGATCTTTGGAAACATTTTGCGGGCCAAGGTCGTCACACCACCGCACAGGGCGCTCATACTCCAAAAAACTAGCGGCGCGCGCCAGCTCTTCTCCCGGCGCTTCATTCATCCGCTCAAGGAACATTGGCAAAATATTATTAGACCCGTAGCGCTCCAGATAGGGCGTCAGTTGCCTTGAATAAAGGCCGTAATCAACAAATGCCGAACCGGCATTGGCGACATCATCGATTTCGTTCGTTACCGCACCCATGGTCCATTCATGGATATAATGCGACACTAACCGATCAACCGGGTGACGCATCAGATAAATCAGCTTTACGTCCGGCAGCGCTTCGTGCAGCCGCTCTGCCGCATGCGGGTGCGTTGAAAGTTTGGTATAATGTGTGCTGGCCTCGCCTTTAACATCACCCGCTGCCGCCGACTCAAACAAAGCGTTGTACCAACTCATACCACGTGAGAAAATATCATCATCGCTAAAAAAGTTTGGTTCTTTAGGCGTCGTCATGAAAAAACCCGGCTGAGCAGCAAGCTGTTCATACAAGGTCGATGTACCGCATTTCATGGCGCCAATAATGATAAAATCAGGGGGCGGAGGAATATTACTCATGACGTTTCCCCCGGCGCTTTTCGATCTCCTAGCGGGTCGCGCCAATTGGTCCAGATATCAGCGCCCTGGTTTTTGCAAACTTGCGGAACAGCCTTCCCAGCAAGCGGCCTCATCCGCGCAATCAAGCGGCCTGCATACCAGAGGAGATTTGCAGTTGCTGGGCCCATGGCCCCAAATTTTTTACGAAAATACCGGGTGCGCGCTGCATAATAATACGCCGGAGGGCGTGCGCCTTTCGCCATGGCGGATTTCACCGGTGAAGATCCGCCACGCAAATGCACGACGCGCGCGCGCGGATCATACATTGTTTTCCACCCCGACTTGGCAAGGGATGCACAATAATCTGCATCTTCAAAATACATGAAATAGCCTTCATCCATTGCGCCTGCCGCTTCCATGGCTTCGCGCCGGATCAGGATGCACGCAAAGCTCACCCAATCACACATCATAGATGTGGCGCTTACCGGGTGCGCCACCTCATGGTTTTTGAAAAATCGCGTCAGGGGCGCCGATGACGCAGCACCTAAGAATTCACTTATGGGGCTAATAAAACGAAAGGCGCTTTGTTGGGCCGTCCCGTCTTCATCTTCGAGGCGCGGACCAAAGGCGCCAATGTCTGAATGTTCTTCCGCCGACGCCAACAACCCCGCCAAGGCGCCGTCCCGCACCAGCGTATCACTATTCAAAAGGAGATAATAATCTGCGTTAAGAGCCGCAACACCTTGATTATTGCCGCCGGAAAAACCGCTATTTGTCTGTGACCGGATGAGAAGCACACGATCCGCGTGTGCGGAACTCTTGATCCAGTTTTCAATTTTATCGGCGGAGCCATCGTTGGAGAGATTATCCACAACGACGACTTTGGCGTCCACAGCCGCCAGCTGTCCCG
The DNA here is from genome assembly GCA_021604605.1 of Hyphococcus sp. Classification (GTDB taxonomy): domain Bacteria; phylum Pseudomonadota; class Alphaproteobacteria; order Caulobacterales; family Parvularculaceae; genus Hyphococcus. The sequence goes on along the minus strand of BQJH01000069.1, from coordinate 4,429 downwards.
ACAAAGCCGCAAGACAATTGATGGTAAGTTCAGGCGTTCGGTAATTGATAATCACAATTCCGAGGCGAGAACGCGCTTGGCTGTCGTCAATTATTCCCAACTTGTTCTGCCCTGATAATGATACTGGTCCATGGGCGTAATGTTTAACGCTGTTCGGTCAGCAGCAGGTTAACATTAAGCTCTCATCGTTGGTTATTATGCGCCAATTAATCATCTGGCTGCGCGGCTTGCAGGTCGGCAAAATCCCAGATTTTATCATCAACCAGATGACTTGGACGCACATTCTGCAATGCCCGAAACATGACATCGCGCCGCCCGGGATGACGCTTTTCCCATTCGTTGAGCATTTCTTTCATCAAGGCGCGCTGCAGACCATCCTGTGAGCCACACAGATTGCACGGGATAATCGGAAATTCCAAAGCGTTCGCAAACTTTTCAATATCCGCCTCACTCGACAGGATAAGCGGGCGCAACACTGCCAAATCACCCTCATCATTGATGAGTTTGGGGGGCATCGCGGCAAGCCGTCCGCCATGAAAAAGGTTCATCATGAAGGTTTCCAGCGCATCATCACGATGATGGCCAAGGACGATCGCATCACAGCCCTCTTCTCTTGCGACCCGATAGAGAATGCCGCGGCGTAAACGCGAACAAAGCGAGCAGTAGGTTTTATTCTCCGGCAGCTTATCGGTGACGATCGAATAGGTGTCTTCTGTGACGATCCGGAAATTCACCCCAAGCTTATCCAGATAATCAGGCAGGATATGTTTCGGGAAACCCGGCTGACCCTGATCCAGATTGCAGGCAAGAAGCTCAGCCTTGAGGGCGCCCTGCCATTTCAGGTCCATCAAAGCGGCAAGCAATGTGTAGCTGTCCTTCCCGCCGGAAAGACAGACCAGCCATTTTTGTGGGGTTCCGTCTTCGCGTGGGGCATCCATCCCAAAACGCGTGATCGCGTCTTGCGTTTGCCGCAAAAGGCGCTTGCGCAGTTTTTTAAAATTAACGGAACTGCCGGCCCGGGCATAAGCGGCGGGCGGCGCATCCTGTAGAGCAATATCTTGATCAGTTTCCATGGACTAAGCGTGAACCATGCCGGATCAATTTTGTCACGCCAAAAAGAAAGGCTGCGGAACGCCATCAACACGCCCGCAGCCTCCATGGGGCAAGCAATCAAGGGGGGAGAGAGGTGCTTGCCTTTTAAATCATTACGGGCAAACGAGCAGAATGGATCAATCCAGTGCGTTCAGACGTTACGACCCTGAATTTACTTCCAAAAAATGAGCGTCGAGGAACTCCAGGAAAGCTGGCCAATCTTCCTTGACGACGCCGTGGGTACCGGGCCGGATCCAGAAGGCAAGTTCCGCCTCCGGATTCCATTGATTGAGGCGCGTTTGCGCCAGACCTTCAACGCCATAAAGCTCATAGGCCGCATCCGCGCCGATAGCCGCCCGAAAGGCGCCGTTGGGGTCGGACCAGACATCACGTCGGGCATTACCGAGCAATACGGGCCGCGGGGCAATTAACGCCAACAGCTGGTGCTGATCGACGGCCATTTCGTCTTCACGCCCGGCAAATCTCTCATAGGTTTTTGCAAACCAGTGGGGATAGCCTTCCGTAATCGCCTCAACACTTTCACCAATTTTTTCACGGTTTAAAGAGGCGCCGCCTGTGCCAGACTGATGAGAAATAACGCCTGAGATGCGATTATCAAACGCCGCCGCCAGTAACGCTGATTTTCCGTATCGGGAATGGCCCCAGCTGATATATTCACCCTTAGCAGCGCCTGTTGTCTCATTGTTTGCCTCAAGGGCGTCGACCATCAGCGAAAAGCCCCACGCCCAGGCCGCAATCGCACCCCAGCGCTCTTTACCGGGCGCCATTCCCTCTGACATCTCTTTCAGCGCCGCGAGGCCGCGCTCACTGTCATCCGGCGCAAACTCACTCGGGAAGATTGTCGCAATCGCGTAGCCGCGCGCGAGGATCATTTCCGCAGGTGGTGTCGCAATATAACGACCAAAGACATACGTCATCAGCCCCGACATCATCCCGCCGCCACCGCATCCGCCAGCATCTTCCGGGCGATAGATATCCGGATGGGGCAGCGTATCCCAGCGCGGACAAAAGGTTTGTATCAAGATGATGGGGGCGTCCGGTTTATTCACCGGCACAACCACATCCATATAAAATTCTTCTGTCTGGGTGGTCTCGCCGCCAAAGTGAATGTCGGCCTGAAGCCGATATTCTTCCAGCCGCCCGGCGCCGTTGAACGCGGCTTCGTCAAGCACTTTGTGGTCCAGAATTTTTAACTCATGGGCGTCAGGGAAGTACCCGTAAACTTCTGCTTGAAACGCCTCGCGCAGCTTGGGTGCGCGCAAACTCTCCCATGCTTCAACAGACTGGACGGCTGGTTGTCCCTGAAACTCTGCCAGGACTTCCGGTGTTGCCTTGACGCCATCGGGCTTTAAATCAGCCCAAGCCAGTGTCAGCTTTGCGCAAGAACTAACCGCCAGCGCCGCGCCAATAACGGCGAAGATTGAGAATTTGCTCATGAGCCACCCTATATTGCCGCTCTATTGTCGCGGTATCCCGCTATAGTTCAACTCACAACACCGTAAGGCGGCGTTTAGTTGCGACGAAAGGTGAGATAGGCGGGTGTGCGCCCTTCTCTCAGGGCTTTTGCCTCATACCGGGTCTGCGGCCAGTCATCGGGACGACGGCGCCAATCTTCCGCCCGCTCTGCCGTCCATTCAAACTGTGTTGCGCCTTGTGCGTGCATCAACGTCCAACGGATATAATCGGGAATATCAGACGCAACCCTCAAAATACCGCCCGGCCGTAACAGACGAGCCGCCTGATCAAAAAACCACGGATTGATCATCCGTCGTTTGTGGTGGCGTTTTTTCGGCCACGGGTCGGGGTGAAGCACAAAGATGCGATCCAGCAATCCGGGCTTGAGTGTTTCTATCAGAGGCCTCGCGTCGCCAAAATGAACCCGAATATTTTCAAGTTTGTGGTCCTCAATCTGGCCCAATAGTTTCGCAACACCATTAGTAAAGGGCTCGGCGCCAATTATCCCGTAATCCGGGTGCTGGCGCGCCTGCCATGCAAGGTGCTCACCACCGCCAAAACCGATTTCCATCCAGATTTCTTTTGCTGATGGAAAAATTTCCCGGGGGTCAATAGCGTCTATTTCGCGATCCGCCTGCAGATAGGATTCGGGGTCAGGCATGGCGATGCGCGGCAGCAATGTTTCCATGAGCGTCGCCTGACGCGCACGCAGTGGCTTGTCGACGCGCCGTCCATAAACACGCGGGATATAGGTTTGATCGCTCATCGGGCGGAGATAGGCCGATGAAGGCGCTGGCTCAAGGGTTGATTTATTCGCCTCGTGTCGGGACGGCCTTAAACTGGTTTTGGTTAAACTGACGCCAGCCTTCCGCCGTCTTGATCCAGTCTGTTACTTCCACCGCGCCGTTTGGTAAAAGCTGGTAGCGGGTCCGGCCTTGTTTTACGCCTTCCGTTCCCCAATGAGCGATCAACGCATTGCCTTCCCGTTCACCTTTTATGGGGTGCAACTCACCGCCATTGTCCGCCCAATAAGCTGTGTAAGCCTCATTGCCGGCATGTCGGTAATACGCAACGCCCTCAAACACCGAAGGGGCGCCGCCTTCTCTTTGCATTTCAATGCGGTAGTCCAAACGGAAAAATTTACCGCCAAGGGCTTTATCCCAGCGCATCGTGGTTCTCGCCGGAACGCCAAAAGCGTCCCCATCGGAAACCCACACACCAGAAAGCTGTTCAATAATAGGCGCAGATGATTGGCTTTGCGCAGAGACTGAACCACTAAAAGCAGCAACAAACGCAATCAGAATGAAAAAGTAACTTCGCATGGGCGGGTCCTTTGCTTGCAATCTACAATAAAGACGCAAAGGACCAACGGAAATCGACATTGCGCATCATACCAATTACGAAAATGGCTCTAAACGGCCGCTTTCAACGCCTCTACGAGGTCTGTCTTTTCCCACGAAAACCCGCCTTCATCATCAGCGTCGCGGCCAAAGTGACCGTAAGCCGCCGTTCGCGCATAAACCGGCTTATTGAGGTCCAGTGCACGGCGAATGCCTGATGGCGACAGGTCCATGACTTCCGACAGCGCTTTTTCGAGAACCGCTTCATCAACCTTGCCCGTGCCGTGAAGGTCAACATAAACCGATAAGGGCTGAGCGACGCCAATCGCATAGGAAAGCTGGATCGTGCAACGCTCGGCAAAGCCGGCTGCAACAACGTTTTTAGCAAGATAGCGCGATGCATAAGCAGCAGAACGGTCTACCTTCGTCGTATCCTTACCGGAGAAAGCGCCCCCGCCATGAGGCGCTGCGCCGCCATAAGTATCAACAACAATTTTACGGCCTGTCAGACCTGCATCGCC
>BQJH01000068.1 GCA_021604605.1 Hyphococcus sp. | reverse complement strand
ATCAACACTGGGTGGGCGGACCCAAATAGAGTTTGCATTATTGGAGCCAGCTATGGCGGTTACTCTGCGCTGATGAATGGCGCCTTAGCGCCTGATCTTTATAAATGCGTGATTGCAATTGCCCCTGTCACAGATGAGGTGGAATATCTGCGCCTTCGTCGTGTCGCTTGGGGTAACCGAAGTTCTGCCATCGAGTATTGGGAAATATACTATGGCGTCGACAGAAATGACGTTGACGGCTTGTACAATATTTCGCCAGTCAGTCGGGCAGCGGACTTCAAAGCGCCAATTCTATTGATACACGGCAAGCATGATCTTGTTGTTGATATAGATCAAAGCGACAGAATGGAAAAAGCGCTCATTAATGCAGGCAAGAAATTTACCTACCTGAAACTCGACAGTGGCGACCACAGCCTCTCTTCAAGCGAGACACGCCTCGAAGCGCTACAAGCGGCTGACCGTTTCGTGAGGGAGACAATAGGCCCGGGGAATTAACCTAATCTCAGGTGAGTCATTAAGGCGCAGCCCAATTGGCTGCGTCTGATGGCTCATTTGTTGCCGGATTGATAATCGCCCGCTAAGGTTTTTGCCTTAGAAAGGGCGGCATGAGTAACGAAGATTTTGCCAGACGGTTCGGCCTAGAAGGCGGTGATTTTTATATCACCTCGCCCGCCCCTTGTCCCTATATTAACGGACGCAGCGAGCGGAAGATCTTCTCCTATTTAAGCGGCGATGCGGCCTCTTCCACGAATGCCCTGTTAACCCGGCGTGGTTTTCGCCGATCTCAAAATATCATTTACCTGCCCGCCTGTGAGACATGCACAGCATGCGTCCCTGTTCGGATTGTCGTTGATGACTTTATGCTGTCGCGCTCACGCAAACGCATATTAACGCGCAATGCTGATCTGCATCGAAGCCTCAAAGCGCCGCGCGCAACAGGAGAGCAGTTTTCCGTCTTGCGCGGCTATCTGGATAGTCGTCACGGGGATGGCGGCATGGCGGACATGACGGTCCTCGATTATGCATCAATGGTTGAGGAAACCTCTGTTGATACGACAATTGCAGAATACCGTTTGCCTGATGGCAAAACCGGAGATGACCGCTTGATCGCCGCCGCTCTAACCGATCGGCTGACCGACGGCCTTTCCATGGTCTATAGTTTTTTTGAGCCAGAAGAGAGCGCCCGCAGTCTCGGACGTTTCATGATCCTTGACCATATCGCCCTCGCCAGCGAACTTGGTCTGCCTTACGTCTATCTCGGTTATTGGGTCGATGGCTCGGCCAAGATGACTTACAAGGCTGATTTCCAGCCGCTTGAGAAACTCACACCAAAAGGCTGGGTGCGGATGGACCGCCAAACCTGAGCTCTCTTTTCTAATTTACTGGCTTTTCCTTGTTCCATTTAAACTTTGCCTATTTGGCGTAAACGCCAAATAGCGATATGCATGGACCTAACATAAACAAGCACTGCTTGAGGGGTCATTCATGCTCAGACGAAAATTTCTCACAGGCGGCGCTGTGGGCGCGGCAGGCTTGGCCGCAGGATGCGAGTGCGGCGTACCCGCCGATATTGAAAACCTTTCCGGCAAAATTCGCTCGCGCGAGTTAAAAATGGTCACAACCTGGCCGAAAGACTTCCCCGGCCTGGGCACCATGGCTGAACGCACGGCGCAATTCATCACGGAAATGTCCGGCGGCGCCATGCGGGTAAAACTATTCGCGGCGGGGGAACTGGTCAGCGCTTTTGAAAGCTTTGACGCGGTTTCTTCAGGCGCGGCAGACCTCTACCACGGGGCGGAATATTACTGGGTTGGCAAATCTCCGGCCTTTGCCTTTTTTACCGCCGTTCCCTTTGGCATGACCGCCAATGAGATTATGGCGTGGACGGAATTTGGCGGCGGCCAACAATTGTGGGACGAGCTTTCCGCTCAATTCAACATCAAACCATTCGCTGCGGGCAACACCGGCCACCAACTCGCAGGCTGGTACAAAAAAGAAATCAATTCCCTAGAAGATTTGCGCGGCATGAAAATTCGCATGCCCGGCCTTGGCGGCGAAGTCTTGCGCCGTGTCGGCGCTTCCGCTGTCGCCCTTTCTGGCGGTGAGATATACCAGGCGCTTCAATCCGGCGCCATTGACGGGACGGAATGGGTAGGGCCCTGGAATGATCTGGCGTTCGGGTTTCACCGGGAAGCGAAATATTATTACTGGCCCGGCATTCATGAACCCGGCGCGCAGCTTGGCGTCGGGGTTAATCTCGGCGTTTGGGACGACATGACCCTTCAGGAAAAATCCATCATCGAAGGGGCCTGTCACCGCGCAAACCACTTATCAATTGCAGAATATATTCACCACAATGCGACCGCGCTTGACCAGCTTATTGAAGATCACGGCGTCGAGCTTCGCCGGATGCCCGACGATGTCCTCGCCGCACTGGCAAGGGAAACCAAAATCGTATTGGAAGAAACGGCGGCAACTGATGATATCACTGGCCGCATTTTCGACAGCTACAAAACCTCTTTAGAACGCTCACAGGCATGGAGCCGAATTTCTGATGAGGCCTTTATGAGCATTCGCCGCGAGGTGTTTGAACTGTGATGATCGGAACACCTAAAAATCACGGGCGCGAAACATGTTAAATTTCTTTGGCGATGTCGCAAACTGGCTGGCCGCCGGGATCATGTTTCCGTTGATGCTGCTGCCTGTCGCTTCTCTCGCCTCAGGAAAGCGCGCCAACAGCTCTTTACTCTGGGCGACGCTGGTATCGGTTCTGGTCATTGCAGGCGCCCTCTTTGCCGCTCTTGCACCGATTTTACGGGTCATGCCTACTCCAAAGCAGATCAGTATATTTTTTGTATTGCTTGCAGGTCTTGGCGCTTTGATATTTGCGAGCGGCGGACCAGAACGGCTCACTCAGCAATTAATCGGCCCCTTAACGACCGTAGTTCGTACAGTTGGCCGGATCGTCATGTGGTTTTTGTTATTGATGGCGCTGGTTCAATTCGGCATCGTCATTTTACGCTACGTCTTTGGCGTCAATTACATATTCATGCAGGAATCGATCACGTACATGCATGCCGCCGTCTTCCTGCTGGCTGGTGGATACGCACTACTCACGAACGATCATGTGCGCGTTGATATTTTCTATCGCGACGCAAGCGCCAAGCGAAAAGCACTGGTTGATTTTCTCGGCGCCTATTTTCTGTTGTTTCCAATCTGTCTTTTGTTGTTATGGACCGCCTCTCCTTATGTCGCCAGCTCATGGGCGGTCAACGAAGGGTCCACTGAAACCTCAGGCATTCAAGGTGTCTTTATATTAAAGTCCCTTATCCCTGCTTTTGCTGTCCTCCTCGCCATGGCGGGGTTTACGGTAGCGGTGCGCGCCGGCGGCATTTTGCGTGAGGGCCGATAGATGGACTTCATGATCGGCGAGACGAGCTTTTGTTTATGTGCAGCTGCGGGCTGGCTTGATATCGCCATGGTGCTGGTGCTCTGCGCTCTCCTTATGGCCGGGTACCCGGTAGCATTTTCCCTTGGCGGCACGGCTTTGCTTTTTGTCGTCATTGGCCTGACCTTTGGCGTGTTTGATCTCAGCTACGTGAAACCCTTCCCGCAACGAATTTACGGGGCGAGCGTCAACACAACACTGATTGCTGTTCCCATGTTTATTTTAATGGGCGTGATCCTGGAGAAATCCAGGATTGCAGAAGAATTGCTCGACGAAATGGCGAAGCTGTTTGGCTCTCTACGGGGTGGGTTAGGCATTTCCGTCACCATTGTCGGCGCACTTCTCGCCGCTTCAACGGGTATTGTCGGCGCCACCGTCGTGACCATGGGACTGCTCAGCCTGCCAACAATGTTGCGTCGGGGCTATGATCCTTCATTTGCAGCCGGGTCCATTGCCGCAGCGGGCACACTTGGCCAGATTATTCCGCCGTCAATTGTCTTGATCCTGCTTGGTGATGTTATTTCCAACGCCTATCAAAAGGCGCAGCTCGAACAAGGCGTTTTTGCACCGGAAACCGTTTCTGTTGGCGACCTTTTTGCAGGCGCCCTCTTCCCCGGATTGATGCTTGTCGGCCTTTATCTTCTGTATCAAATTTTAGTTGCCATAACACAGCCGTCAAAAGCCCCGGCCATCCCAGCGCAGGAAATGGGCACCCGAAAACAGGTGTGGATCGCTGCCCTTAAAGTCTTGCCGCCGCCGCTATTGCTCATTGTCGCGGTCCTCGGCTCTATTCTCGCTGGCGTTGCGACCCCAACTGAGGCGGCAAGCGTTGGGGCGGTTGGCGCCTTGTTAATCGCTGGCGCCCGTATGGCGCCGAAAGGTTCTTTCCTTGCAGGCCGCCCTGCGGTTTACACCTCAGCGCTTTCCATTCTTGGATTGATTTTGCTCACTTCCTTTTTGGACCTGCGCCTCGGGCGCGAAAGTATTCCTCTTGTCGAGACTGCCGGCATCGCCCTTGCCTTTCTTCTCTTCGCGCTGACGCCTTGGGGCATAGTCGCCAGCCTGTTTCAATTGCGCCGAGAAAAGACCCTCGCTCCTATCCTCGACCAGACAGCGCGCGTTACCACAATGGTGTTCACCATCCTGATTGGCGCCGCTTTATTCTCTCTGGTTTTTCGCGGCCTTGGCGGTGATGATACTGTGCGCGCAGCGCTAGAAGCCACGCCCGGAGGAATGATCGGCGCCGTTGTCACTGTGATGCTGGTAATGTTTATCCTCGGCTTTTTCCTCGACTTTATCGAGATCACGCTGGTCGTCGTGCCGCTCGTCGCCCCACCTCTTCTTGCCATGGGGCTCGATCCGATCTGGCTCGGCGTGATGATGGCGATTAACCTGCAGACATCGTTTTTAACACCACCCTTCGGTTTTGCTCTGTTCTATCTGCGCGGTGTCGCCCCGCCGGAGGTCTCTACCGGCATGATCTATCGCGGCGCCATCCCGTTTATCTTCATTCAACTATTGGCGCTGGCGCTTCTCGCCATGTTCCCGCAGATCGCAACGTGGTTGCCGGGTGTTTTGTATAATTAGTTGTAAAACTCTAATCCTGCAGCACGGCGGCGAGCATGATGGACCCACTCATGAAAAAACCGGCATCCAATAGGAGGCCGGTTCAATCTCGATAAGTCGTTGATAGACTTAAAAGCGTTACGCAGCTTTCTTCTTGCGGCGTGATGCAAAGCCTAAGCCTGCAATACCAGAAAGAAGCAGCGGAAGCGCGCCTGGAATTGGCACAGCTTGAATGCTGAGGTCGTAAAGAGCCGCAGCGCTCATGCCATTAAGCGAAAGGACGTAATCCCCTGCTGTTCCTGCAAACAGTAGCGCAAAGCCCCCTGTGATATCCGTTGAAAGCGAGAACGGTATAGCACCGGTTGTAACATTTGTACCCGTTAGGGAGAACTCAGTTGTGCTGCCGCTCGTGCCGTCATTGACGAAGCCTGAAGCAGAAACAAACCCGCCCGCAGTCGAATAGCCATCAAAAATGAACTCGATGATGAAGTCTGAGGTTGCGGTAAAGCTGTATGTATCAACTGCGCCAACAATCCGGCCGTAGATATCTACTTGTGAAAACTCACCTGCACCGAAGCCGACGGTAGGAAGAGCAAAGCCTGGTGGTGAGCTTGGTACATCTGGTCCAGCAATGGCCGTCGTACCGATAACCGTGTCACGCTTGCCTTCCGTGTAACCAATCGTTGCAGCAGAAGCTGCGCCAGCAGAGAAAAGTACGCCGCAGAGTGCAGCACATAGAATTCTTAATTTCATTGGGAAATCCCCCTTAAACACAATACTGCGCGCAAAATACCGCTTAATAATATTGAGTCAATTTTATATATTGACGCCCAGTTCACCATAAAAGGCAGGAATATCCTCATTAACCACATAAGCTGAAGCGAAGATTTCTCTATTATAGTTACGCGCTGCTGCCCCCAGCAAACTCAGTCAACGCTTCGATCCGCTTATCGATCGGCGGGTGTGTCATGAAAACACCAGCAAAAGGCTGTGTGTTCTCAACCATCATTTGTTTTACGTCATTGGGCGCCTCAACATCTGACCGCCCGGATATTTTTTGAAGCGCCGAAATCATCGCGTCAGGGTTGCGCGTTAGCTCAACCGACCCGGCATCCGCGAGAAATTCTCGTTTTCGGGACAGGGAAAAACGGATCACCAAGGCCAAGAGATAAGCGACCACGATAAAGGCAATCGCAATCAGGATCAACGCCCCACCGCCTCGGCTGTCGCCATTGCGTGATCTTGTGTGCCCGCCAACACGCACGCCCGTGCGGAACATATTGCGAAACAAAAGCTCTCCAAAAAAAGAAAATATGCCGACAAAGATCACCGAAATGATCAAGAGCCGCACATCCTTGTTCATAATATGTGTTAACTCGTGGGCCATCACAGCTTCTATCTCATCATCATCCAACGTCTCTATCAGTCCGCGTGTGACAGTCACCTTGTAGCTCTTGTCCGAAAGACCGCTGGCGAAGGCGTTAAGGCCTGAACTCTCAATGATATTCAGGCTCGGCATGGTTACGCCGCGGGCAATGCAGAGATTTTCCAGCATATTGTATAGCTCTGGCGCTTCTTTGCGCGTCAGGCCGCGCGCGCCGACCGATGCTTCAATCATTTTTTGGTATGAGAACCAGGCAATCACAAACCATAGACCGGAGCCCAGAAAGGCAAACGGCCAAATCCGCGCCATGTGATCCAGCGCCAGCACGAGCCCGTCTCCAATGCCGTTGATGTTTTGTGTGAGCCCGACATAACCGACAGAAAGTCCGTACATCAACAACAATAACAACACTGGAAAGCCCGCAAGAAGCAAAACCGACTTAACATTGTTGTTCCAGATATGGGTCTGAAGGCCAAAAGCGCCCATTAACCTGCCCCCTCAGTAGGAAGCATACTGGTAGACGGCGGGCGCAGCATTGCTAACAGAGGCGGCGCCCCGTCGGGAAATGGCAGCGGTGCTACAGGTTCAAATCCCAGTCGCTCGTATAAAGGCGTATTGCGCGGCTTAGAATTTTCAAGATAGGCAAGCGCTCCGTTTGCGTCCGCCTGCTTCAGACCTTCCCGAAGGATACGCCCACCAAGCCCTTGCCCTTGATTATTTTTACGCACGCCCACAGCAAAAAGGTAATAGTGTGGCTCTTTGGGGTGATGGGACAAAACAACCCTGGAAGCTGAACGTGTGCGGTTAATCGCATTTATACCGCCAGCTAAAAACGTTGAACCACCAATGCGCATTTCATTTAAAAGTGGCAATTTAGGATAGGCGTTCGGGTACAACCACAGCGTCGCAGCACTTCCACTGATCAAATGCCCAAAACCATGCCTCAGATATACATCCCGGGTCAGTTGCTGAAATAATGTTGCGATAGCGCGCGCACCGCCAAACATCCAGTTCATCACCGGGTCATCCGAAAAAGCTTCTGTTAAAATATCCGCAATCTCATCTGCGTCTTCTAATTGCGCATTCCGAATTTCAATTTGTGAGGGAGCGCTCATGGCGCTGCCTTAAAATTTCACTTCCGGCGTCGCTTCAATCTGTGCACGGCTGCCTTCTGGAATTTCAAAGTATTCCTTCTCACTGAAACTTCCCATCGGCGCTATTAGATTTCCCGGAATTTGCTGGATCGACGTATTATATTCCTGCACCGCATTGTTGAAGAAGCGGCGTGCGGCGGCGATCTTGTTTTCGATATCGGAAAGCTCTCGCTGTAACTCCAGAAAGTTGGTGTTGGCTTTCAGATCAGGATAGGCTTCTGCCAAAGCAAAAAGTTTGCCCAGCGCGGCGCCCAACATGCCTTCCGCCGCCCCTTGAGCTGCGGGCCCGGTTGCCGCCTGCGCAGCATTACGCGCCGAGATGACCGCTTCAAGAGTGTCTTTCTCGTGGCTTGCATAGCCTTTGACGGTTTCGACGAGATTAGGGATCAAATCATGGCGCTGTTTCAACTGCACATCGACATCGGCAAACGCCTGTTCCGTCCGCTGGCTCAACGCCACGATACGGTTGTAAATGGTGATAACAAACAGACCGATTGCTACAACGATCACGATAAAAATCAGAAACCCGGACATGCCGTCTCCTTATAGTTTGTGACGCCACCGGATAAATACTCGTCCGCAACAGCCGGGGCATGAAATTCATGAATGATATTAGGGGGTTCGCGAGCGAACAGCAATCGCTAAGGCGCATGATATTATTGCGCGGTGATACCGCCATCGATCTTGAATTCTGACGCTGTGACAAAGCGCGATTCGTCAGAGGCCAGATAGAGGATGCAATAGCCAACATCTTCCGGCTCTCCCAGACGTTTTAGGGGAATTTGCCGGACCAGTTTTTTCTCTCCCTCTTCGCCGCCGCCGCCAAGGGCAATCAACGGATCAACAATTGGGGTCCGTGTGAAAACCGGGTGTACGGAGTTGCAGCGGATGTCATAACCAGACCGCGCGCAGTGCAGCGCGATCGATTTTGACATCATCCATACTGCAGCTTTGGCAGAATTATACGACAACATCATTCCGTCGGCGATCAGCCCCGCGACAGACGAAATATTGATAATGGAGCCCGGCTGATTGTCCTTCAAATATGGCATAGCGAGTTGTGTGCCGATAAAAATAGAATCGACATCAATCTCATGGGTAAGCCGCCAGTTCTCATAGCTTTCCGTCTCAATGCTTCCAGCTGTCCCGATGCCGGCATTATTGATCAGAACGCTGATCCCACCCATCGCTTCGGCAGCTTCGCCGAGAGCGCTTTCCCATTGATCCTTCTTGGTGACATCATGAGCGATCGCGATCGCTGCGCCGGGGTGTTTCTCATTAATCGCTGCAGCTGTTTTTTTTGCGCCCTCCCCGTTTATGTCGGTCAGAGCGACCTTGGCGCCTTCATCCGCCAGCATATGACCAAAACACGCGCCTAACCCTTGCGCGCCGCCAGTGATGAATACTTTTTTTCCTGCGACCCGGCCCATGTCTCATCCTTTTCTTGTTTGTAATTTTCTGCCACATCGATTGGACCGTCGCCAGCGCTTAACGCAGTTGATCCTTACAACTCAGGCCGGAACTAATTTGTGCTTTTGCTCATCAGTAGGTGAAAACCTAAAGCGCCGAAGACGCTTGCGGCGATGATGTTGATGCGCCCGCGAATTTTCGGCGACTGAATGAGTTGCTCCCGTAAAGAACCAGCCATAAAGGCCACAACAACAAGAATAACAGCGCCGCTGATGCTGAAGATCGCGCCAAGGAATAGGATCTGCAGCCAGGCCGGGCTTATGGTGGGCGTAATAAATACAGGCAAAAGGGCGAGGAAAAACAACCCCACTTTCGGATTAAACAGATTGGTCATAGCGCCAGACCGAAAGGCGCCCCACATCGATTGAGCACCATCAGTTGCAAGAGGTGCGTGGCGGTGACGGAAAGTCTGAACAGCGAGGTAGAGTAAATAGGCGCCGCCGACAAAACGAATGATCGTCAAAGCATGCTGCGAAGCCGCCAACAACGCCGCAAGGCCAAACGCCGTTAACACCGCCCATCCTAGACAACCTGCGCCAACGCCAAGCGCAGCCGCAACGCCCATGCGCACACCGCCTTTGATGCTCGTCGCCAGGGTGAACGCCATATCCGGCCCCGGCGTTATGTTTAAAAGGAGAGCAGCGCCGAGAAACACGAATAATGTTTGGGAATCGATCATAAGGCCTCCACCATTTCCGCCAGTTTCAGACATGTTCGCCAGTTGCGCATCGTGCCATCTGAAAAAGCAGCGTTCAGTTTTTCTGCCGCCTTTGACCGGCCAACGCCATTGGGTGCGTAAAAGTACAAAACCTTGCCCTTGCTCGTTATGTCTTCGCCATCGACCAGCGCCTCTTTGACTTTATCAAGACCAGTTTTTGATGCTGGTTTAGTCAGAAATGCGACATGCAGCTTTTTCCCCTCAGCCTCATCAAGCTTATAAGGATTTTGCTTTAGAATTTTCAGATAGGCGGCGCGGTCCAACATGAAGAGGTCCGGAGAAAACCCGAACTCTTTCTCAATCCGCGCAGAGAGTTTATTTTCGCACGTCTTCACCTCTTTGGCGCCAAGGCTAAAGACAGCGTTGCCACTTTGGATATAAGTCGCAACATTCTCCGCACCGAGACAGGCAAGGAGCTCACGCAACGTAGCCATGGGAAGTTTATTATGTCCGCCGACATTGATGCCGCGCAGCAAGAGGACAAAGACGTCAGACGTCTCGGTCCTCGCAGGCATCAGCCTTCGTCTTGAAGCTGCTTCATCGCTTCGGCCATGCATTCATCCATACGGCGGCGCAGTTGGTGGTCGGACTGCTCGACACCGGCATCATCAAAGTCTTTTCGCACTTTTCGGAAAACATCTTCATCGCCAGCCTCTTCGAGGTCAGCCTTGATCACTTCGCGCGCATAAGCGTCGGCGTCGCTCCGACCGAGCAGCTCAGCCGCCCAGAGGCCAAGCAATTTATTCCGGCGCGCCTCAGCCTTGAAGCGAAGCGCAGCATCATGGGCGAACTTCTTCTCATATTTGTCTTCACGTTCGTCAAAAGTCGTCATCGCTATACTCTCCAAGCGCGGGTATATTTTTGTCGCCCGCATCACTGTCAGCGGGTTGGTTTCACCTCATGTATAACTGCTTTGCGCCATGTGCAATGGACCGATTTCGATCGATAATCGGCGATATAGCCGCAGGGCCAGATGAGGGGGTTTTCAACCCCGCCAGGAAGGCTTAAATCGCCGCTTCTCCCAATGCTCAAGGCATGCTAGCGAAGGAGAAATGATGCTGGAATGAGTCGCCTGCCAGCATGGCAAGGGCTATTTTCGATCTGAAGCTGCTCTTTTAACCCTTTGAAAGGATTGCAAATAATGGCTCGCCGCAAACAAATCTATGAAGGCAAGGCAAAAATCCTGTTTGAAGGCCCGGAACCCGGCACCATTATCCAGTATTTCAAGGACGACGCGACCGCCTTTAATAATCAAAAACACGCGATCCTCGAAGGCAAAGGCGTCCTGAACAACCGCATCTCCGAATTTATCATGCTGGGGTTGGAGCGGATTGGCATTCCGACCCACTTCATCAAGCGTCTCAACATGCGCGAGCAACTCGTCCGCCACGTCGAAATCGTACCGCTGGAAGTCGTTGTCCGTAACACGGCGGCGGGCTCTATCTCCAAGCGCCTTGGCCTTGAGGATGGCACAACCCTGCCCCGGTCGATTATTGAGTTCTACTATAAGGACGACAAACTCGGCGATCCGCTTATCGCAGAGGAACACATCACCGCGTTCAACTGGGCGAACCCGCAAGAGATCGACGACATGATGGCGCTTGCCTTGCGCATCAATGATTACCTGTCCGGCATGTTTGGCGCGGTCGGCATTAAGCTTGTTGATTTTAAAGTTGAGTTCGGCCGCCAGTATGAAGGCGACTTAATGCGCCTGATCGTGGCCGATGAAATCAGCCCTGACAGTTGTCGTCTTTGGGATGCGGAAACCGGCGACATCATGGATAAGGACCGCTTCCGCAAAGACATGGGTGATGTAACAACCGCCTACCGGGAAGTGGCGCGGCGCTTAGGCGTTTTGCGCGAGACGGAAAATTCCGGCGCCAAGGGCCCGGTTCTGGTCAGCGATAACGGCGAGTAAAGTCTCACCGTTATCCAGATACTTACGATACCGACTAGAACATCTATTCCGACGGTCCGGCCAGCTCCTTGATTATCACTACCCAGTGGTCAAGGCCGTCATAGAATGTCGATGTCGGTAAACGTTCATTCAGCCCGTGGGCATTGGATGATTGGCCAATGACGCTAAACTTCGAGCTAACCCCATAAGTCTGGATGCCCGCGCGCCGGAAATGCATCCCATCTGTTCCACCGGAACTCATTGCCGGAACGATCTCAATCCCCGGATGGCGTTCGCCGAGCGCTTTTAAGAGCGCAGATGTCACATCCTCTCGCGGTTCAGAGGCTGGACTGGCCAGATAATCATCGTCGCCGGGAACCACTTCCAACTCTTCATTATCAATAATTTCTTCAAGGGTTTGACGCACCGCCT
>BQJH01000067.1 GCA_021604605.1 Hyphococcus sp. | reverse complement strand
CAACTATCAAGGCGCTTGCATGCAAAGTTGAAACGATAGAGTTTGTGCTTGCTGCGTTAAGGGGTGACGTCATACCTACATGTGTTTATTCTCGTCCGTGTGCTGTATGGCAAGACGGTATCGCGCGCGTTCAGGTTTATGGCTATGGTTTTGACGGTCGTGAACGGGCTGTTCCAGAATCACATTTTTCCCCGTTTCAACACTGCGAACTCATACCTGTCAGCGGCGATGAGGCAATCCTTGAGTGTAAATTGCCGACTGCTGACGCATATTCTTCTGGCCCGGCACGGGTAACCATTGTCGGCTCTGAGGGGGTACCTCTTGCAGGAAAATCAACAATTGAATTTAGCGTGTTGAAAACGCAACCGAAAACCCTGGCTGTATCAAACAAATATTCCAAAGTGGTCTCCTGATGCTTTTTACGCATACTCCTTCGCAGACCGAACAGAGAAAATTTGCAGCTCGAGAACTCAGACCCTACTGGAGTGGGGCTCTGCCTCATTGGCTGCGAAAGTGGGGATTTTTGTTTTCGGCTGATCCAAATGCTAGTGGCGAAAGAGGCTTTCATATCTATACACGGGGATTATCGCCCGCAACGGCGGATCACTCTTGTTTTGTAGAGGGGCCGGTTTCAACAAATCTTTTGGCAGAGTATGGGATTGTCGCCGAAACAGTGACAGCCAAATCTATACTTCTATCGAAAGGCGATATTGCGGATGACGCATCCGATGCTGAACGCATGATCGCGACTGGGTTTTACAGCTCGTTCTATGGTTACCCCATCGACTCAGTAAGGCGTATCCCAAAGACCAATCGAGAAAAAAGCGAGCCTTATACATATTTAGATGAAAAACTTGACGAGCCTTTGAAGCCGATATTTTTTCAAACTTTTACCCACGCTGGCGGGAAATGGAAAACGCTAGCTTATGTCGAATGCAGTGGGGGGGAGCGTTCGCCGGTCATTGTCTCGAATGGAGAAGTAACTTTTTGCGGGCTGCCGATTTTTGACCTGCTGTGTGAGAAGATGGCGATTACTTCGCTGCCTGATGGTTATTATGCGGCGGAACGCCTGGCATTGATGCCTGGCGAAGAAATATTCATTGCAAACACGCTTATCCGGCTTTGCCGCGAAACGTCGACCCCGCTCTACCGTTTTAAAACATGGCCACAAGGCTTTGAGGCTGCTGTTACAATTAGGCACGATTATGATCGCCCGATCAGTGACTATGACTTGGATCGTATACTTCGTATTTACGAAGACAATGACGTGTGGTCGAGCTGCGGTTTTCGCGCCCGCCTGACGCCTGAAACTCAGGCGCGCGCGTTTCATGACGCCGGTCATGAGATTTGCCTTCACACGGAGAAGGCTGAAGAGAAAGATATTCAGGCAGAAATCGATACCGTTGAGGCCGCTTTCGGCGTACGCCCGTCAGGCGTCACGCCTCATGGTGGTGCTGGCGCGGTCGGGCACCTCGGTGAGACGTTATTTCGTGTTGCGGATCGGCTTGAATTTCAACACGCGGATATTTTGGGTCGCTTCAATCACATACCGCATTGCGCGCTTGGCCTGAACGATGGCGCGCCAGAACTGCTCTCTTTGGTTTTGATGGGAATTCACCGAAGTCTGGATGTAGGCACGGCGCCGCATGCTCATAGCCTTTCAGAGGTGATTACTCACATCAATGCGGGTGTTGGTTCCGGTGCCCATATCAACATCATGAATCATCCAGATATTCACATTCCTGAACTGTTTGAAGCTATCAAATATATTCCGGAAGGCGTCGTTTGGAATGCAACTCACGGAAAAATTGCCGAGTGGACGAGTACAGTAAAATACGGATCACAAATTATAGAAGGCGGCTCGTCGATCGCCATTGAGTTTAGTCAGCCGATTCCTGAAGATGCTGTTGTGGTGCGCGCCTCGCCAGGCCGCCCAATGGAAGCGTTGGTGCCAAAGGGTGCCACGCATTTCGATCTTGATACCGATTGGAGGACTGTCGATGAGGTCAACGCTTATCTGCCGCCCTATGGAAAAGTTATGGACCCAGTATTCCAAAATTCGGCAGAACTATACAGAGAGAAAACAAGAAGGATCAGAACCGTGACAAACGCATATGACGGCCCGGTTGGCGCGATTGTGCGAAAAGAGGCTGAGAAAATCGACTTCTGGACTGAAATGGCAGGTGCCGCAGGCCTTGATCCTGCCAAAACTGCTCCGCGCTTTCACGTCTTTAGCGGCGGCGGCGCTGGTCTTCCAACACCTTTTGGCCCGCCAGCGACGATCTTTTCTCAGCAAACGGAAGGGCTGTATGAAAAAACTATTGTTTGCCGGACTGTGCGATTCTTTGACGGACCGTGGGGGCGCAGTTTGCTTGCGCTGGCGAACAATTTAACCCGACCTGGCGGTGAAGTTGTTGTGCCTATCGCGTCGCGCAAACCAGCGCCTGCGCATCTCCATATTGAAGACATGCGCTCTTTTTTTGATCAGAGTGGGCGAAAATCCCCTTGCAAGCGTTACCTCGCTTTCAAGTGCGAGGGTCGCATGGAAACACCACAGTCCATATTTTCGTGGGCAGTCGAGCATTCGGCAACGTTATTTATGGAGGAAATGGGGTCGTCAGCTGGCGCTGTTACCGAAGATCCGTTGATTGATGATTTTTTGCGGCAGTCGGAAAATGTCGACGATCTGATGAGCCGCTTGTTGGGCGACAAATCTGATGTGCCGGATGCCGCGACGGGGCCGAGTATTGAATCGAAGCTAAAGACCTATCTGGGTTCAATGGACTATCTCGTGGCGGGTATTGGCTATAAGGCGCCGATCATTGCGCATATCATTCGCAACCAAATTGGCGGCGAGCGTGAAATTAGCTTCCTGGATATGGGCGGCGGTTTCGGCGCGTTGGCTGCTGAATTGCTTTTGACTCCTGATATCAATGTCACGCGCGGCGAGACCCGCGATATTGCGCCGCAAAACCTTTTGTATGGGCGCCGTCTTTACGCGGCGATGCATGAAGCGCTGCGCCAGCGCTACTATTTTTCTCTTGGTCGATCGGAATCCTTTAACGTTGATCAAGAATACGACGTTGTAAGCTTTGTTGGGTCGCTGCTGTATGTGCCTCGTGATGATGTTGAAATAATGCTAGAACGGTTGTGGTCTGCGCTCAAACCCGGCGGTCTGTTTATTGTTCACGAAAACATCCGGTCGTCAGCCTACGCGCGAGACTATAAATACATGTTTGAGCCGGAGGAGCTAGAAGGGTACTTGCGCCGGTTTGGCGATATTCGATATTATTCATCTTCGTCACTAACGGAGCTGGAGCCAAGCGATATTGAACGCAAAACGGTATTTCGCGCTGTCCAAAAGACTTAACGGCGCTGCTAGCTTTAACCCTCGCGTCGGTGACGCCATATCTTATGGACCCTGAATTTTGTATGCCTGAAAGTGCCGACTACGATTTTTTTAGCACGGACCATGCCAGCGCATGGTTTCGTCTTCAGGAACAACTGATGAATGTTCCTGGAGAGGAGGGAATTCAGCTTCGTGAGGAAAGATATCGCCCCTTTTTTCATAGGTTGGGCCGCGATGTTCGCATACTGAATGGCTGCTATTTTAGCACACCGTGGCGGATTGTTCTGGATGACAACGCAGGGATCAATCAAGGTGCAATTATCGAAGGGTCAAGCGCTATTCGAATTGGTCGTAATGTGCGCATTGGTCATCGGTGTTTTGTTCATAGCGCTAATCATGATACTTCTGATGATGATCCACGTGCTTTTTTTGAGCGAGGCTACACCTGTTCGCCAGTTTATATAGGCGACAATGTACTCATTTCGGCGAATGTCAGTATTATGCCCGGCGCCAATATTGGCGACGGTGCTTTTGTCGCGGCAGGAGCGGTTGTGACTAGCGGCGACTACCCAGCCATGGTGCGACTTGGCGGTGTGCCTGCAACTAGTATTATAGGGTCGCCGTCGCAACAAGAAAACGCAAAACTCATTCCGTACACACCTATTGTGTTTATGACTCCAGTTGGTGACTCGCAAGCGACAGATGCTGCTCGTCTATTAAAGATGATCTTGGGCGCGCCGGGGGTTACCATCATTGAGCAAGATGATGCGCCACTCCCGCCGACAGCAAAAGCAGTCCTATGGTTCGGAAGCGAGGCGGATGAGCCGCTATTAGACAATCTTTCTGTATGGACTTTTTCTGGCAAAGGTCCTCTCACAACGTCCGATGAGTGGCCTTATCGACGGACAATAAAAACTACTGTGACAGGTTTTAATGACCGGTTTCAACTCAACGAGACAATGCGCGCGCAGTTTTTCCTGGCGTCAAATCGTGCCCTTAAGGCGCCAAAAAGAACGCATCCGGAGGCGCGGCTGGTTTGGTCGATATTTATTTTGTTGGCGGCGGATGACAAACATGGCGAAGAAGGGTGGAACCATGTTTTTAATCGTGTAGGGCCAACACTAATAGACCCACAAGCTGATGGCGTCGGGTGGCGATCGCGGCTGAATGCCCCAGAAACTATTTTGCAATCCACTATTGATGCAAGGCAAGTCCAGGATGAAGGTCTTTCTAATTTTATTGACGCGCCCAGTTATGCTGATTTTAGAAAAGTGCGCGCGGTTTTTCATGGCGCACCCGAGCTACTTGTTCATTTTGTCGCGCAAAAACGGCACAGCGCGGCCGATGTCGCGCGGGCGTTTGTCGAGTTCATAGCCCCGCATATGAATACCGCAGCGCGCCTTGGAGCCTTGGGGTGCGCTTATGTTTTGCTTGGTGATGATGAAGCGGCTGATAGAGTGCTAGATTTGTTATTCGCACCAGAGCGACAGGTGCCTGAGACCAACCTTATTAAGACGCTGCCCGAGAGCGAAAGCATTGACTACTCACCACTGCTTTCTGGATTTCTTATAGCGATGGCGTTGAAGCGCGACTCAAAAGTATTGCCGATTATGCTTGATGTTGAGACGCCATTAGAATGGCGCCTGGCGACTGAAGACTCTCCTGGTTTTCTTGACGTTAAAAAAAAGAAAGTCAGCCGCTCAATGCTGGATAACTGGCTTGCCTTACAGGCCATTCCGGTACTGGGAGTATCAAGTATACTTCTGGACGATGGTTGTTATGCGCCTGCCCTGATGAATTTAGAAAAAATATGGCGCGATTTAATGATTGCCATGTCCAAGGATGTTGGGGCTCCCTTTATAAGTTTCGCCCCGTGGCCGTCGGGTTATCATGCCTGTATTGCTTTGCGCTACGATGTTGATCGGCCGGCGTCTGCAGCGGCAATTCGGCGTATCATGCAAATTCAGGTTCAGCGGTTAAACGGTGCTGCTGGCAGTTGGTATTACCTTGAGGGCGCACCGCAGAATGAAGCGGTAAAGGGTATTCTGAATGACTGGGGTCAGGAAGCAGGCTTGCATATGCGGTGCGTAAGCGATTCCAGCAGATATGTCGGTGTGACCGCGCACTCTGCAGCAAATTCCGAATATTGGCGCGGCCTTGATCAGATTAAAAAACTGGAGTCACCTGCTTATGCAGAAGCTATGGGTGTGAATTTTCTCACCCCTCGTTTGGGCTGGGGCGATGGCGGCATTCTAGATGTTTGGTTGACTCCTCCGCATTATCCGCTTGAAGGCTCGACGAGCGATACGACAACGGACTACTTTGATATACTGAACCATCAATTTAAGGAACAGTTACGACGCGGCGGGCTTGCAATAATTAATTCTCACCCGGACTGCAATCAAGAAATTCTGGAAATAGTTATAGATCGTTTGGACTTAGAGGGTGTGTGGGTTGCTACAGTTGGCAATGCGGTCGAAAGGGTTAAGAGCATCTACGGCCCAGAGAACATTGGCTTGAAAATCAGAAATGATGCTCTAGGCGACAACAATGGCGTCGTCGACTTGGTGGATATTTATTCTGAGAGCGCGGTGGCTATTAGTGATCTTGTAGTGGAAATTTGTACTCCGGATGGAGGGACCCTGAGCTGCAATTTACAGTTGTTGCCAAATGCGCCGCGCCAGATATTTGATCCTAATTAGATCTTTGAACGTGGCTAAGGTTGCATTTGCAAATCTGCCCCTACCATTACTCCATCTTCATGCGTTATATAGGAATCGCGGCATGTTATAATGCGATGCTCAGGACTTTATCGGTCATATTTCAATGGATGTGGTGTCACCTCAGATCGCTTTGCTCGCTTGAAGCTGAGTATTAGTTAGACGATAAAGGCAACCAATGTAGATATAACGGATTAAAGGAAAAAGCGCCACTAGTGGCTATAACCGTCCAGCATAGAGTATGTTAGAAATGAAAAACAGTAATTTTAGTGCGAACAGTCTACGAGAGAAATTTGAAAGCCTGCAAAAGCGAGCATCAGGTGATCCATTGCTTAATCCGGTTAGCCAACTGGCGTCGGATATTTTTTTGGGTCTTGAAGATGGCAGCGTCTCAAAAGAGGGAATTATAGAGGCGATCAGGCTTCTTGAGTTGGAGAGCTTTGAAACGAGGGCTAAGGAATTTCATTCCCGCCGTAATCCAGTTTTAAGCCGCCTAAGAGATGCGCTTCATAATGTTCGTGAGTTAGGTTTTGAACGTTTTAAGCAGCGCGTTGAAAAGTGCGCGACGGGTATTGTTTTTACGGCCCATCCAACATTTGCATTGGGTGTCGAAAAGCGAAACCTGATTGCGTCTTACCCCTATGATGGAGATGAAAAAGCAATTGCGTCCTGGCGACAAGAAGTTGCTCGCGTTGATATAGATAATCAGACACAGATCACATTGCGCTATGAGCATGGGGAAGCGCAAAAGGCAATTTCAAATGCGCAAAATGCGATTTTAGAGCTAAACAGAGCTATTTTGATGTTTGCGCAGCAAAGTTTCCCAGAACAATGGAGACTGCTAACGCCTAATCCAATCAGTGTAGCAAGTTGGGTTGGCTACGACCTTGATGGGCGTACAGATATTCATTGGGGTGAATCCATTAGAATAAGGCTTGTTGAAAAAGCGGCTCAGCTTGCTCGATATGAAAGTTCTCTAAACCGATTATGTGAAAGTACTTCAAATATTCAGCTTGAAAAAATCCGAGGGAAAATTGTAGATGCGCATAGCCTCTCCAAAAAACAGGCTGAAGCATTTGATGGTGATTTTCACGATGTGGAATTTGTCGTACAGGCTGCCAACTTATTAACTCATGGCTCCGCAGACCCATTAGTTAGTCTGTCTCATCTGGTTGAAGAGCTAACTGAGATTATTAAGAATGAGAGCAATGCTGATCTAGCGCTGGAATGTTCGCTTTTGCGTTCAGAAATGATCTCATACGGCCTAGGTGTTTCGCGCATCCATTTGCGGGTGAATGCGGCTCAGGTACGCTCCGCATTGAAGAGTGATTTAGGGCTTGACCCCGACCGTGATTTCACGGGGCGTTCAGCGCTCGATATTGCATCTAAAAAGGTAGAGACTGCGAAGAGGCGAGCTGTTAGTTTTGGATCGGTCTTCCTGGAAAAAATGACAGCCCGCCGACAATTCATGTTGTGCGCACAGATTTTAAAGCACGTTGATGTAGAAACGCCGATCAGATTTTTAATTGCAGAATGTGAGGCGCCAGCAACGGTCATGGGCGCTATTTATCTGGCTCGGCTATATGGCGTTGATCAAAAGATTGATATTTCTCCTTTGTTTGAAACCCCTCAAGCGATGGAAAGTGGAGGAAGGTTTCTTGAGCGCTTACTGGATGAGCCGGAATACTGCAAATACGTCAAAGCGCGCAAAAGAATGTCAATTCAAATTGGTTTTTCTGATTCGGGCCGTTTTATTGGTCAATGTACGGCCTCTCTTGCAATTGAAAGACTACAGGTCCTGTTTGCTAAAGCACTTGGCAAAGCAAGTTTAGGAGATGTTGAGGCGCTTGTGTTCAACACTCATGGAGAGTCCATGGGGAGAGGGGCGCATCCGGGAAATTTCAGGGAGCGACAAAACCATTTAGCGACGCCGTGGGTGAGAAGCCGCTTCAGAAAAGAAAATGTAACGCTACACTGTGAATGTAGTTTTCAGGGCGGTGAAGGGTTTCTTCATTTCCAAACGCCTGAGGTTTCTCAAGATACTGTCAATATGCTTTGGGAACAGGCAACAGAGGAGCTCCCACCTGACGTCTCAGATCGGTTTTACAGTGACATCAATTTTTCTTGGGATTTTTATCGTGGATTAAAAAGCTGGCAAGAGGCTCTTTATAGTCGCGAAGATTATAGAGCTCTGTTGTTCGCCTTCCCGCAGAACCTTTTATATAAAACTGGATCACGGGAAACGAAACGCGCTACTCTAGAAGGCGGCGTCCCCGAAATCAGATCTATGCGCGCTATCCCACATAATGCAGTGCTGCAACAGCTTGCGATACCGGCTAACGTGTCAGGGGGCGTTGGGATTGCAAGTGGTAGGGAAATTGAACGGCTAATAGAACACGTTGATAAGTCTTCGCGCATGCAGGAACTAATTAAGATGGTGCTTCGGGCGCGATCTTTAACGAGCATCTCGGTGATGCGTGCCTATGCGGGCACATTTGCCCCAGCCTATTGGTCATCTTTAGCTGGTAATACTCACGACCTTGAGTTTGCAGAGAGATATGAAACTGTTTTGCAGGCGCTTTTGCAGCATGATATTTCTGGTTCGATTGACCGGCTTGCAAATTTTCTCTCTCATGATTTACGCACCACAGATGTCTTGCGACGAAAACTAAGCGATACTAATACACATAGTGTAACATCTTGTGCAGGGCTGGATTTGACAATATTGCACGCGCTTCGGCAGGCTATGATTGCGCACTCTATTTCTCTTGTGGCAAGTGTGCCGGAGTTTTCCAGGCGTCATGATGTCAGTAAACACGATTTAATCGACATGGCTTTAATGCTTCGCTTGCATGAAGTTACTGGTCATTTGCGTGAGATTTTTCCGAAAGAAAGTTTACCTGATAACGCGATGACAGCTTTAAAAGAGATAGTCGACGATGGTGAGGAACAGGGTGGAGCTTATCCAGAAGTGCATCGCGATATCATCGAGCCATTAGAGAGTGCTGAAAATATCTTACGCTCGATTAGCATTGCAGTCTCCAATAGCTACCAGGCTTACGGTTGACGAGGTCATCGGATAATTACCGCATATGCCCGAGGTCCTAAGGGTTTTCCGGAGGGTAGCCAAATTTTTCGAAAAAATGTTTTCGGCATAACGCTGTATACATGTCATTACCACCGATAGCGATTTTTTCGCCAGTAGTGATAGTGTTGCCGTCTAGGTCAATGCGCAGGTTCATCGTCGCTTTGGCGCCGCAATGGCATATTGTTTTTAACTCACGAATGATGTCAGCCAATGCAAGAAGATTGGCGCTGCCCTCGAACAGTTTTCCGCAGAAGTCAGTTCGCAGCCCATAACAGATCACCGGAATTTTTAGCATATCAACAATTTTGGTCAGCTGAATGACTTGCTCTTCTTTGAGGAATTGGGCTTCGTCCAAAAAAATGCAATCAATGGATGTGCTTTGTACTTCTGATTGAATGACTTCAAATAAATCGGTTTCAGCGGAGAATAGATGTGCGCTTTGAGACAAGCCAATTCGAGATGAGATGCTGCCCGGAAGGTCTCGGTTATCTATTGCTGCTGTAAACTCGAATGTTTGCATCCCCCGTTCGCGGTAGTTAAAGCTCGCTTGTAAAAGTGATGTTGATTTTCCGGCATTCATTGCCGCGTAATTAAAATATAGCTTCGCCATTACAACACATCGCTAGCTAAATAGTCTTCACCGTCAAAGCTGAAAGGGCCTGTCATGATAATGTGATTGTCGTCGCGCCATTCTACAGCCAGGTCCCCGCCATCCAGAGTGATCGTTGCTTTTCTTGCGCACAGACGTCGACGATGAGCGGCAACCAAAGTAGCGCAGGCTGCGGAACCACAGGCTTTTGTAATGCCGGCGCCCCGTTCCCAAACTCGTAGCCTGATTGAGTGCTTACTGTTGACTTGCGCTACGGACACATTTGCCCGTTCGGGAAATAGAGGGTGATTTTCAACGAGCGGCCCGAAACGATCCAGCGCTTGCGTTTCAATGTCGGGCACAAAGAAAATACAATGAGGATTGCCGACATTAACGGCGGACGGTCCCCACAAGACAGGCTTGTCTATGGGCCCCAATTTGATATCGATGAACCTTGTATCATCCATTTGTTCTGCAAGTGGGATATCTCGCCAATGGAACTTGGGCTCACCCATATCGATCGATATACGGGTCTTACTGACGCGCTTTGCAGTAAGCTTTCCGGCCAGAGTGTAGAACTCTATTTCACTCAAGTCTGTTTCTTCCATCAGCAACCAGCCAACGCAGCGCGCAGCATTTCCGCAGGCGCCAACCTCAGACCCATCACTATTCCAAACTCCCATAAAAGGAATATCATCGCGGTCACGGTGCTCAATTGAAATAACCTGGTCGCAGCCGGGGCCATGTTTTGGGTCGGCTATTTGCGCAGCGATTTCAGTTGTGATGCGTTTTTGGGATGACCGTAAATCGATCACAACAAACTCATTGCCAAGTCCGTTCATTTTTTTATAGGGATATCCAGTTGGAGAAGGCATGTAGTTTTGTGTCGCTAAGGGGAGGTTTGGGGCCGTCCGTTATTTCATATTGGAGCGTATTAACGCATCTCTTTGAGCAATAGCAATCTCGCTGATGCCATGATCGGTCTTTTCCCAATAGGACGGACGAAAGAAAAGCTGCCAAATTGCTTTATAGGCTGCGACCGAGGTCAAGAGCCAATAGAGTGGGGCAGTGAAACCAGCGAGGGATAAATGAAACCATCGGCGTTTTATCGGTGCTATGACGGCCAGCAAGACAAAGAATATATTTCCGACAGTTAGCGCAAAAATGTTCAACCAAAGCAAGGGTCCAGGAAAAGCTTGGGAGATAATTTCTGCATTTGTGAACATCCACAGAATAAACACAAGCCACAAAATCGGGTTGATGAGCGCGCTGATAACGTTTCCTGCTAGAAAAAGTTGTACGGACAAAAGTCCTAACCAGCCAGATGTGCGTACAAAGTGGTGGGGCTTTCGCATGTGAACAAACCAGGTCTGCATGTATCCCTTCATCCAGCGCGAGCGTTGACGAATCCAGTTTCCTGTTTTGCAGTTTGCTTCTTCAAAAGTTGTAGAATCAAGCATCTCAACGCGGTAGCCAAGTTTAGATAAGCGAAGGCCTAAATCTGCATCTTCAGTGACATTGTAAGGATCCCATCCTCCAACCTTTACTAAAGTATCTGTGAGAAAATAATTAGATGTTCCTCCCAGAGGAATAGGCACACTTAATTTCTGGAGTGCAGGTAACATCCAGTCAAACCAGAGAGAATATTCCAGAGTAAATAAGCGTGTCAGCGGTATTATGGCGCAAATCGCGGAAAAAAGAAATTGCGGTGAGCTAAAAGCTGCGTAGTTTTTCGCAGCATGAATGACAACTCAAATAAATATGCACTCGCTGCGTTGAAAGATAAGCGCGCTGGCTTTGCCGGTGAAATTATCGACTTCAAAAAGAAGATTAAATGGCGCGAGGATCAAATTCGCCATATCGACGCGACCATTGACGTGTTCGAACCAGGCTTTGACGTTGACACCGTGCGCCCTAAGCGTCCGCGCAAGAGAGTGAAGCTATTCAAACAGGGCGAATTAGGCCGCATGATAATGGACGCCCTACGGCGCGCTGGTAAGCCGATAACAACGTATGAAGTTGTAACAGCAATCATTGATGAAATGGGCCATGGCGAGGCTGCACGATCCGCACTATCTCAGCGTGTACGTGGCAACCTGGCCTATCACGAAACAAAAACAGGAAACATTCTAAAGGTTGGCGCAGGTACGAATGTCCGTTGGCGCTTGGCCTAATCATTTTGCAGATCGTCGCGTTTTTCTCGGATCAGGCAATTAGAATTTTCGCCGCCGCACGGCAATGATAATCCCGAGCGGACAACAAACTGTCTTGTCATAGGGCTGTTTTGATGACTGCAATAAGCTCTTTGCCGAAACTGAACTTCCGGTGATGGTATATTCTCTTTAGACTTTATGCGAATTTCGGTGGTTTTGTAAAAGGGACAATCAGGCATTAATTAACTCCTTT